>NZ_RAVY01000168.1:0-21369 GCF_003611625.1 Corallococcus sp. CA054B | reverse complement strand
AAGAGACAGACCCCCAGCAGCCCGCCGAGCACCCGGAAGGAGGGACACCCATGAGGAGTTTTCATGGAAGACCACTCTAGCCGGGCTCGTGTCCCCTCATGAACCGTTCAACCCCCCCAGACGACCGCCTACCCGTGGAGGGGGACCGGGCGGCCACGCGCCCGTGGACGCGACGCGGCGCCGCCGCTAGGGTGCGCGGCTTCATGGATCGCCCTCCCACAGTGTTGCCCACCGCCCTCGAGGTCCAGGTCAGGGCCCGGCCCCTTCCGCGCCACGTGGGCATCATCATGGACGGCAACGGCCGCTGGGCGGAGCTTCGCGGACAGCCCCGGCTGGAGGGACACCGCGAGGGCAGCGTGAGCGTCCGGGAGGTCACCCGCACCGCCCGCCGCCTGGGCGTGCAGGCCCTCACCCTCTACGCCTTCTCCTCCCAGAACTGGGCCCGCCCGCCGGAAGAGGTCGCCGGCCTCATGGACCTGCTGCGCGAGTACCTGGAGTCCGAGCGCGCGGAGATCCTCGACAACGGCATCCGCCTCAACGCCATTGGCGAGGTGGACAAGCTGCCCCGCTACGTCCGCGAGCCCCTGGAGCGCCTCCGGGCGGACTCCGCCCACAACACGGGCATGGTGCTCACCCTGGCGCTCTCCTACGGCGGCCGCGAGGAGCTGCTGCGCGCCGCGCGCGACCTGGCGCAAGCGGCGGCCCGCGGCGAGCTGGACCCCGCGCACCTGGACGCCGACGACCTGGAGTCCCGGCTGTGGACCGCGGGGCTGCCGCCGGTGGACCTCATCGTCCGCACCAGCGGCGAGCAGCGCATCTCCAACTTCCTGCTCTGGCAACTGGCGTACGCCGAGCTGTGCTTCACCGACGCCCTGTGGCCCGACTTCCGCACCGAGGAGTTCCTCCGCTGCCTGTCGCAGTTCCAGGGCCGCGAGAGGCGCTTCGGTCTGACGTCCGCCCAGGTCAACCGGGACGACACCCCCCAGCGGGCCAAGGCGTGAACGAGAAGAACAAGAACCTCCTCATCCGCGTTGTCACAGGCATCACCCTGCTGCCGCTGGTGCTCCTGCTCCTGTTCCTGGGCGGGTTCTACAGCGCCATCCTCCTGGGCGCGGCCGCGGCCGTGTGCGCCGGCGAGTACTACCTCATCACGCAGAAGCGCCTGGGCGCCGCCGCGTGGGTGGGCATGGCCTTCGCCTTCGTGATGCCGCTGTTGCCGCTGCGGGACGCCGCGCGCACCGGCGAGGCGGCCTTCTGGCTGACGTCCGTCTTCTTCTTCTTCGCGTGGATCTACAACCTGTTCCGGGGCGTGCTCGCGGAGGCCCCCACCCGGGCCGCGCACCTCGTCACGGGCTTCCTCTACGGCTCCATTGGCCTCACCGCGCTGTCCGCGCTGCGCCTCCTGCCGGAAGGGCTCGCGTGGGTCATCTGCGCGCTCACCATCACCTGGGCCAACGACACGCTGGCGTACTTCGCGGGCCGCTTCCTGGGGAAGCACAAGCTCTACCCCGCGGTGAGCCCGAACAAGACGTGGGAGGGCTTCTTCGGCGGCATGGTCGGCTCCGTGCTGGGCATGTTCGTCGCCAAGCTCGGCTTCTTCCCCATCTTCACCGTGTGGGACTGTGTGGTGCTGGGCATCCTGGGGGGCCTGCTGGGCCCTGTCGGTGACCTCTGCGAGTCCATGCTCAAGCGCGCCTACGGCGTGAAGGACTCCGGAAAGCTCATTCCCGGACACGGCGGCGTGCTGGATCGCATCGACGCGCTCATCTTCAACGCGCCGCTGGTGTTCGTCTATGTGCAGTTCGTGAGGCACCTGCTGCCGTAAGTGCCTGATTTCGCGCCTGCCCGCCCGCCTTGCGGCTTGCGTTGTGCGTTGTCCGCCCCAAGGGGCGCGATTACTCTTCGGGCCATGCTCCAGAACCTCGGGTTCTTCATCCTCCTGCTAGGCGTGCTCGTGACGGTGCATGAGCTTGGCCACTTCCTCGTGGCCAAGGCCTGCGGAGTGAAGGTCCTCAAGTTCTCCATCGGCTTCGGCCCGAAGATCATCGGCTTCACCAAGGGCGAGACGGAGTACCAGGTGGCGCTCCTGCCCCTGGGCGGCTTCGTGAAGATGGCCGGAGACCTGCCTCACGAAGAGCTCCCGCCGGAAGAGGCCGCGCGCGGCTTCCTGGCGCAGCCGCCCTGGAAGCGCGGGCTCATCGTCCTGGCGGGCCCGGCCTTCAACCTGCTGTTCCCCATCTTCGTCTACTTCTTCGTCTTCCTGGGCCCCCAGGAGACGCTGTCCACGCGCGTGGGCATGGTGTCGCCGGACATGGCCGCCGCCGCCGCGGGCGTCCGCCCCGGTGACCGCATCCTGTCCGTGGAGGGTGAGCCGGTCCGCACCTTCGACGACATGCGCGACGCGTTCGTCGGCAAGTTCAACCGCCCCGTCCCCATCACCCTGGAGCGCGACGGGAAGCAGCAGGTGGTGGAGGTGACGCCGGAGAAGAGCTCGGAGGTGTCCCCGGTGGACACCATCGAGCGCGGGATGATTGGCGTGAGCCCCTACCCGCAGCCGCCGGTGGTGGGCGTGCCGGCGACGTCCCCCGCGGCCACCGCGGGCCTGAAGAGCTTCGACCGCGTGCTGTCCGTCAACGGCGTGCACGTGCAGGACGAGGCCGCCCTCTACCGCGAGGTGGCCAAGGTGCCGGAAGGCACCCCCATGGAGTTGAGCGTGGCGCGCCTGGCTCCCGTGGGCGTGGGCGCCGTCACCGGCCGGCTGCCGGAAGTGGTGAAGGTGTCCCTGCCGCGTCAGCCCGGCGAGGGCGCGGCGGCGCTGGGCGCGGAGGCCGTGGACCTCTACGTGGCGAGCGTGGCCGCGGGCAGCGTGGCGGAAGGCGCGGGCATCGTGCCGGGCGACCGCATCGTCGCCATCAACGGCACGCCGCTGAAGTCCTTCAACAAGCTGGCGACGGTGCTCAACGGCCTGCAGGCCCAGCCCTTCACGCTCACCTGGCGCGGGGAAAAGGGCGAGCGCACCGAGCAGCTGGCGCAGGCGCCGCTCAAGACGCGCGACGACTACGGCCAGACGAGCGCCCCGCTGGTGTTCGGCGTGCGCCCGTGGAGCTACAGCAGCGCGGACCTGCCGCCGGTGGAGAAGGTGACCATCGACCTGGGCCCGGCCGCCGCCTTCAAGGAGGCCGCGCTCATCGTCCCCAAGATCGTCGGGCAGATGGTGCAGGTGCTGGGCGGCCTGTTCGTGGGCAAGGTGTCGCCGAGCACGATTGGCGGCCCCATCATGATGTACCAGCTGGCCGCCAAGAGCGCCGAGCAGGGCCTGGACAGCTTCCTCAACCTGATGGCGATCATCTCCATCAACCTGGGCGTGATGAACCTGTTGCCCATCCCGGTGCTGGACGGCTTCCACCTGCTGTCCGCCGCGTGGGAGGGCATCCGCCGCCGCCCCATCCCCGTGCGCGTGCGCGAGGTGGCGAACATGGTGGGCCTGGCGCTGCTCATCCTGCTCATGCTGCTGGCCGTGACCAACGACGTGACCCGCTAACGAGGTGATGATGCGAGGACGGACCGCGCTCCTGCTGCTGGGGATGGGCTTGTTCGCTGGCTGCGCGCAGCGCGCGGCGAAGCCCCAGTCGCCGGAGACCTCTTCCGGGGGGGACGAAGGCGCGAAGGTGACGCGCCGGGAGAAGATGCCTCGCAACTACCTGGGTGAGGGCATCGCGTCCTTCTACGGTCCCGGCCTCCACGGCCGGCCCACCGCCAGCGGAGAGAAGTTCAACCAGAACGCCCTCACCGCGGCGCACCGCACGGCGCGCTTCGGCACGTGCGTGAAGGTGATGAACATGGAGAACGGCCGCGCGGTGGAGGTGCGCGTCAACGACCGCGGCCCCTTCGTGGACGGCCGCATCATCGACGTGTCGAAGGCCGCGGCGAAGCAGCTGGGCATGCTGGACAAGGGCCTGGCGCGCGTGCGGCTGTACCGGTGCGGCAGCGACCGCGTGTCGCAGGTGCCGGTGGAGTTCTGGGCCGTTCCGGCCTGAGTGCCTTGAACCGAAAAGAAGGGATGTCGCCTGTGTTGCTCGCGCTGGACACCTCCACGCTGACGCTGTCGCTTGCCCTGGTGGAACGCCAGGGGGACGCCGTGCGCGCCGTGGAGCACGTGGTGGTGCCTCCGCCGGACAAGCAGAGCGAGGCGCTGCCCGGCGTCGTCGGGGATCTGCTCCAGCGCCACGGCCTGAAGCTGAAGGACCTGGAGGGGCTGGCGGTGGGCCTGGGGCCGGGCTCGTTCACGGGCCTGCGCATTGGCCTGGCCACGGTGAAGGCGCTGGCGTACGCCACGGGCCTGAAAGTCGCCGGCGCGTCGTCGCTGGCGGCGGTGGCGCTGGAGGGCCCGGAGGGCGTGCCCCTGTTCTGCCTCGCCGTGGCGCGCAAGGACGACCTCTACCTGGGGGCCTACCGCCGCGTGGGCTTCGCCGTGGAGGCGCTGGAGCCGGAGACGGCCATGTCGCCGGAAGAGGTCGCGCAGCGCATGGCCGCCCAACCGGAGGCCGTGGCGCTGGGCCCGGCGCTCGCGGACTACCGCCAGGCGCTGGAGAAGCACGGCGTCGCGCCGCACCGGCTCTTGTCCGGCCCGGCCTTCCCGTCCGCGGTGGCGGTGGGGCGGCTGGCGAGGCTGCCGGAGGCGTACTCGCGGGAGGCGCTCTTCGCCCTGGAGCCGCACTACGTCCGCGCGTCCGAACCGGAGCGCAATCCGAAGTTCCCGCCGCTGCCGGGCCCCGCGCCCACGGCGCGCCTGAAGGAAGACTGAAGCCTTGAGCCTGAAGGGCGCTTCGTCGTGCTCGCGCGCGCGGAGGCGCTGACGTAAAGGAGCCCGTCATGAGAGAGAACCTTCGGATTGCCGTGGTGGGCGCCACGGGCGTGGTGGGCCGCGAGGTGCTGGCGAACCTGTACGCGCGAGACGTGCCGGTGGAGCAGGTGCAGGCCTTCGGCTCGGAGCGCTCCAAGGGCCTGGAGGTGGAGTACGGCGAGGACACGCTGGAGGTGGAGCGGGCCTCGGCGGAGGCCTTCCGGGGCATCCACGTCGTGCTGCTGGCCACGCCGGCGGAGGCCTCCCGCACGCTGGCCCCGGCCGCGCAGGCCGCGGGCGCGTGGGTGGTGGACGCAAGCAGCGCCTTCCGGAGCGACGGCAACGTGCCGCTCATCCTCCCGGGCTTCAACACGGAGGCCCTGGGGCCGGGCTTCAGCTTCAAGGGCCGGGTGGTGAGCCTGCCGGGCATCGTCACCAGCGCCACCGTGCACCTGGTGGAGCCGCTGCGCCGCGCGTTCGGCGTGGTGCGCGCGCAGGTGACGGCGCTCATGGGCGCCTCCAGCGCGGGCGTGCGCGGCATCTCCGAGCTGGAGAAGCAGACCGCGGACCTCCTCTCCGGCCGCGAGCCGGAGCCGCAGGCCTTCCCGCACCGCGTGGGCTTCAACCTGGTGCCCCAGGTGGGCGGCTTCATGGTGAACAGCCCGTGGACGGAAGAGGAGGGCGGCTGGACGCTGGAGGCCGCGCGCCTGTTCTCCGCCCTGGGGGAGACGCCCGTCCTGGCCGGCACCGCCGTGCAGGTGCCCACCTTCCACGGCCACGGGCTCACCGTGAACGTGCAGCTGAAGAAGCCGGGCCCCGTGGAGCAGGTGCGCGCCGCGCTGAAGACGTCCCCGTCCCTCAAGGTGCTGGATGTCCCCGGCGAGCGCGTCTACCCCATGCCCATGCTGGTGATGAGCGACCCGGCCGTCCACGTGGGCCGGGTGCGCGCCTTCCCCCAGGCCCCGGAGTGGGTGACGCTCTTCGCGTCCGTGGACAACGCCGGCCGGGCCGCCGCCCACCTGGTGGACGCGGGCCTCAAGCTGGCGGAACGCCCCGCCTGACAATTTGGCAAAGCCCCCGGGGGCGCCTTGCCTGTTTGGCGCGCGAACCCGGGGTTTTCCTTGGGAAACAAGCCGCCTGGACGGGGCTTGAGGGTGGCCCCGCCCTTGCTAGCTTCCAGCCCATCCATGCGCCTTCCCTTCATTGGCCTCCTGCTCTTCGCGTCCACGGCCGTGGCCCAGACGGGGCCCACGGTGCAGTTCACGAGCTCCTCCACCGCCACGAACAACACCGTCACGGTGCCCAAGAGTGAATGTGGCCAGGCGCGCCGCTTCAGCTGGGTGCGCAACGGGAGCGCCTGTGAGGACTCGATCTACCTCTACGTGACCACGGGGTCCTGCGGCACGCGGCCCGCGGCCTCGGACCTGCTCCTGGATTCGCTCGACGCGTCCGACCCGACGAACGGTGTCGTGAACTTCAGCGTGTCCCAGGTGCTCGCCGCGCGCGGAGGCAGCGTGGACGCGGGCACCGCGACGACGTGCGACACCCAGGACACGGAGATCTCCTTCAAGCTGTGCGCGTCCGCGCGGCGCCTGGGCGGCAGCCTGGGGCTCGATTGCCAGGAGACCTTCTCCAACGTGGGCAGCCCCGGCCTCGTGGTGAAGTACGACCCGCAGCCGCCCTCCACGCCCAGCATCGCCAAGGTCATCGCCCGGGACTCGGCGCTGTCGGTGCAGGTGGACGGCGCGGAGGCGGACTCCACCGTCGTGGTGGAGGCGGCGAGGGTGGCCACGGCGGGCTCGGATGACGCCGGGACGGATGAGGATGCTGGCACGGACGTCGATGCCGGGACGGACGTGGACGCGGGCACGGAGGACGGCGGGCAGGGGCTGGTGGGCGCGCTGGCGCTGGAGGGCACCACGGGGCCGGTGACGCGCGTCACCAAGGCGTCCGGCGAGGGCAACGTCGTCATCAGCGGCCTCACGAATGGCGTGACGTACCGGCTCCAGGCGACCATCATCGACGCGGCGGGCAACGTGAGCGGTGGGTCCGACCAGGTGGATGCGACGCCCGTGAAGAGCAATGGCTTGTTCGATGCGTACAAGGAAGATGGCGGTCAGGAGCTGGGCGGGTGTGCCGCGGCTGGCGGCGGCATCGCGGGCGGCGCGGTGCTGGCCGCCCTGGGCATCTGGCTGTCATCTCGGAGGAAGGTGTCATGAGCAGCACGGCTGTGGGCCTGGGAGTCGCGGCGCTTCTCTTGGCGGTACCGGCGGTGGCGCAGGAGGTGACCATCCCCACGCGCTCTCCGCGCACCGGTGCGGTCATCTTCCGCGCGGGCGGCTACAAGCCGCGCATCGACACGGAGAAGGCCCTCAACGGCGCGACGCCGTACAAGGACACCTTCGGTGACGCGTCGCTGCTGCTCGTCGAGGGCGAGCTCCAGCGCTTCTTCTACCAGGGCATCGGCACGGCGGGCCTGGGCCTGGGCCTGGGCTACGGGGAGAAGTACGCGGACGCCAAGCTGGATGACGGCTCGGCGGCGGCGGACAAGGCGGCGCTGAAGGTGCTGCCCATCCAGCTCAACGCCTTCTACAAGTTCGACTACGCGGCCTTCCGCTGGGGCATCCCGCTGGTGCCGTACGCCAAGCTGGGGCTCATCTACTCGCCGTGGTGGATGACCAAGGGCAGCGAGACGGAGGTGGTGGAGGGCAGCAAGGCCAGCGGCGGCAAGTGGGGCTGGGGCGGCACCGCCGGCGTGTCGTTCCTCCTGGACGTGCTGGAGCCGCGCTTCGCGCGCGACTTCGACTCGGACCTGGGCGTGAACCACTCGTACCTCTTCGCCGAGTACACGCATGCGGATGTGAACAACTTCGGCGGCAAGGGCCTGAACCTGGGCAGCCGGCGCTGGATGTTCGGTCTGGCGTTGGACTACTAACCGAAAGGCCCATGGCCTCCCGACCGCGCGCGCACCCGTCCTCGCTTCCATTCCTCCTCCTCCTGGCCGCCGTGGGCCTGGGTGCCTCGGGCTGCCGGGGGCTGAGGGCGGACCTGGGGCCGGAGCGCACGCTGGAGGCGGGAGTGCCGGAGGCCTTCGGCTCCACCTCCCCGAAGGCGCCCTCCATCACCTGGGACTTCGGGGACGGCACGCCGCCCCAGACGGTGCCGGGCGTCCGCCACGCCTGGGCCACCGCCGGCCGCTACACCGTGCGGGCGCTGGACGGGGACAAGGAGCTGGCCCGGGTGGTGCTCACCGTGGTGCCGCGTCCGGTGCTCCGCGCGGTGCCCGAGGACGCGCAGACCGTGTTGTGGGTGCCCCGCCTGCGCGGCAACGTGGAGGGGCTGGTGGACTTCTACGGGCGGCTGGTGGGCCAGGGCAACGTGCGCCAGACGCTGGCGGACACGCCGCTCGTGCCGCTGCTCCTGCGCAGCCTGCGGCCCGGTCCCTCGGAGGTGGATCCCGAGGAGGGCTTCGGCTTCTTCCTGCTGCCGGACTTCGACGGCGTGGTGGCGCTCCTGGGCGTGACGGATTCGCGGGCGGCGCTCGCGGCCATGGCGCGCGAGCTGCGCGACGCCGGCCACCGGGTGCTGCCCCGCGAGGACGGCAGCGCGCGCGTGGAGCCGGTGGACGGCGGCAACGCCATGCTGCTCTTCGCGGACCGGGGCTACGTGTACCTGGCGGTGCCGGATTCGCCGGACGCGCCGGAGCCCGGGGAGCCGGTGAAGGCGTTGGCGCTGGCGGAGTCCCCGGACGTGGAGCAGGTGCGCCGCAGGGTGGAGGCGCTGTCCGGGCCGGGCATCTCCGAGAACGCGCTCCTGGGAGAGCTGCGCGGCAAGGTGCGCGACGGCAGCGTGTTCCTCTTCTCCGCGCCGCCGGTGCCGGAGGCGGAGAAGGAGGACATGCCGGTGCGCGGCTTCTTCGGCGCGCTCGCGGTGCAGGCGGACCAGGCGGAGCTGGACGGCTTCCTGTCCTCGTCCCGGCCGCTGCTGGGCGGCGCGCGGGGGCCGGCGTCGCAGCTGCTCGGGCGCGCGGCGGTGGGGCCGGTGGCGGCGGCGCAGCTGTCGGTGCCTCCGGAGGAGCTGGCGCGGCTGGTGTTCGGCTCGCCGGAGTCACCCCGGCGGCAGCGGACGCTGGAGCGCTGGCGCGCGCAGGGGCTGGACGCGGAGCCGCTCCTGAAGGCGCTGCGCGGGGACGTGGCGATGCTCGTCTACTTCGACGCGGCGGCCTTCTTCCGCGGCTTCATCCAGGAGCAGCGCCCCTCACCCAAGGGCACGGTGGTGATGGAGGCGGGGCTGACGTCCGTGCAGCCGGTGCAGCAGCTCATCCAGAAGCAGCTCCAGGACAACGGGCTCGTCTTCCAGAAGGAGGCGCAGGGCAACACCACGCGCTTCCGCACGCGGCTCATGGAGCAGCCGGTGTCGCTCTCGCTCACCCCCGAGCGCGCCACGCTGGAGGCCGGCGAGGTGCTCTCCGGCCGCGAGCTGGGGGACGTGGGCGCCACGCTGCGCACGCGCTTCGGAGCGGAGGCGTTCGGGCCGGGCCACCTGTCGCTGATGGTGGACATGGGGCGGCTGCGTTCGGACCTCGCCGGGGTGCGCTCGGTGCCGGGTGTCGGAACGGGGAAGCTCCTGGCGAGCCAGCTCTTCGTGACGGCGCTCCTGGAGAAGTTCACTCCCTTCGAGTACGGGTTCCTCGACTTCTCCCCGGTGGACGGCGGCGGGCGGCTCCAGGGCCGCGTCGTGCTGCGCGAGCGCTAGGGACACGCCAGCAGGAGGCAGGCCATGTCCGTCACCGTGCTGTACTTCGCCGCGGCCCGCGAGCGCGCGGGCCTGTCCCGCGAGTCGCTGGACGTGCCGTCCGGCTCTCGCGTCTCGGACGTGCTCGCGCTGCTCGCCGCGAAGCACCCGCCGCTGGCGCCGCTGTTGCCGCACCTGCGTGTGGCGGTGCAGCAGCAGTTCGTGGGGCTGGACTCACCGGTGGCGCCGGACGCGGAGCTGGCGTTGATTCCGCCCGTGGCCGGCGGGGCGCCGCGCCTCTTCTCCGTGGTGGGCCGGCCGCTCCAGCTGTCGGAGGTCGTGGACGCGGTGGCCTCGGAAGGGGCGGGCGGGCTGGTGACGTTCTCCGGCGCCGTGCGCGACCAGACGAAGGGCCGGCGCGTGCTGCGGCTGGAGTACGAGGCCTACGCGCCCATGGCGGAGGCGAAGCTCACGGAGATTGGCGACGAGGTGGCGCGGACGTGGCCGGGGACGCGGCTGGCCATCGTGCACCGCGTGGGCACCCTGGTGCCGGGCGAGCTGGCCGTCGTCATCGCCGCGGCCTCCGCCCACCGCAAGGAGGCCTTCCTGGGCTGTGAGTACGCCATCGAGCGGCTCAAGCAGGACGTGCCCATCTGGAAGAAGGAGTTCTTCGAGGACGGCGAGGTCTGGGTGGGCCTGGGGCCCTGAACCCCGCGTCCTAGTGCACGCCGAAGCTCGCCGGGACGGTGACGCGCGCGCCGCCGTCCTGCTTCTGCGTGGCGCGCTCGGCCTCCGTCAGCGGCTTGAGCGGCTGGTCCAGGCCCATGGCCTTGCGCCGCGCCTCCTCCTTCTCGTGGGCCACCTGCAGCGCTCGCGCGTTGTTCGCGGCCATGCGCGCCGGATCCGGCCCCATGACGAGGAAGGCGACGGGCGCGCTCAGGAAGAGGATGGCCACCGTGATGATCCAGGCCACGTCCTTCACGAGGAAGCGCCCCGCGCGCTCCTTCACCACCGACGGCTGCACCAGCAGGTTCAGCTCGCCCTCCACGAGGCGCAGCGTCATGCCCTCGTGCAGCTCCACCGCCGTGCGGCCCGGCGCGCCCGTCAGCTCGTCGGGCCCCACCGGCTGGAAGTCGTTGCCCTTGAGGCGCTTCTCCACGCGGGCGGACGGCGGCACGTGGATGCGCCAGCCCTTCGCGGTGCGCTCGGCGAGGAGGAAGGGCTCCTCCGGCAGCGTGAAGCCGTAGAGGGGCAGGGGGGCCGTCTCGTCGGGCGCGGCGTGGACCTGGCCCAGCTCGGGGCCATAGCTCCAGGCCTCCGCCAGGGAGGTGCCCCAGTACAGCTCGCAGAAGAGTCCACCGTCCGCCACGGAGGCGGAGGTCGCGGAAGGCGTGGGCATGTGGGGCCGGAGCATAAGGCCTTGGCGGCCGCCCGGCCTCTGCTTCGTGGGGCCGGACGTCCCCTGGACGACGGGCGGCCTGCCCCTCAGGCGCCCGTCAGCTCCTTGAGCAGCGCCTCCAGCGTCTCGAAGTGAAGCGGCTTCACCAGGTGCGCGTCGAAGCCCGCGGCCTTGGAGCGCTGGCGGTCGGATTCCTGGCCGTACCCCGTCACCGCCACCAGCTTGAGGGGGCGGGGCTCCTCCTGCTGGCGCAGCAGCCGGGCCAGCTCATAGCCGTCCATCACCGGCAGGCCGATGTCCAGGAGCGCGATTTCGGGGCGGAACTCCTTCGCCGCCTCCAGGCCGCTGGGGCCGTCGTAGGCCACGCGCGTCGTGCAGCCCAGGAACTCCAGGGACTCGGACAGCACGTCCGCCGCGTCCCGGTTGTCGTCCACGATGAGCACGCGCGCGCTCACGGAGACGGACTCCTGGGGGATGAGCGCACCGGGCTGCGGCGTGGGCAGCGCGGGGGGCGCTTCCGCCTCCAGCGCGGGCAGGCGCACGGTGAAGGTGCTGCCGCGGCCCCGGCCCGCGCTGTGCGCGCTGATGGCGCCGTCGTGCAGCGTCACCAGGCTGCGCGCGATGGCGAGCCCCAGCCCCAAGCCGCCCTGGGAGCGGTCCAGGGCCTGATGCTCCTGGACGAACAGGTCGAACACGCGCGGCAGCATCTCCGGCGCGATGCCCACGCCGGTGTCGCGCACGCTGAGGACCAGCTCCCGGCCTTCGCGCGTGCCCGTCACGGCCAGGAGTCCGCCGGGCTCCGTGTACTTGGCGGCGTTGGTGAGCAGGTTGGCGAACACCTGCGCCAGGCGCGTGGGGTCGCCGTTCAGGTCCATGCCGTGGCCGGGCAGGTCCACCTCCAGCGTGTGCTGGCGCTGGTCGATGAGCGGGCTGATCTGCTCGATGGCCTTGGCCACCACGTCGGTGAGCGTGACGCGCTCGCGCTTGAGGGTGACCTTGCCCCGGGTGACGCGGCTGACGTCCAGCAGGTCGTCCACCATGCGCACCAGGTGCGTCACCTGCCGCTCGATGAGCGTCCGCTCGCGCTCCGCCGCCGTTTCACCCCTCAGGCGCATCAGCTGGAGCGCGGTGAGGATGGGGGCCAGGGGATTGCGCAGCTCGTGGCCGAGCATCGCGAGGAACTCGTCCTTCGCGCGGTTGGCGGCCTCCGCCTCGCGGCGCGCGGTGGCCAGCTCCGTCACGTCGAAGGCGACCACGATGATGGACTCCACCTGCCCCTTCGCGTCGAGCATGGGCTGGTAGACGAAGTCGGAGAACACCTCGCGCGCGGTCTGGTTGGGGCCGTCGTTGAAGACGACGCGCAGGGAGCGGCCGATGTACGGCTCGCCCGTGGTGTAGACGCTGTCCAGCAATTCGTAGACGCCCTGGTGTGCCAGGTCCGGCAGGGCTTCGCGGATGCTCTTGCCCGTCACGTGGCGGTGCGCGATGAGCTTGAGGTAGTTCTCGTTGGCGAACTCGTAGACGTGCTCCGGGCCGCGCAGGATGGCGATGCCCACGGGCGCGTGCTGGAAGATGCGCGCCAGCCGCTCGCCGTGCGCGGCCTCCAGCTTGCGCAGGCGGGAACGGGTGAGCTGCGCGGTGACGCGCGCGAGCAGGTCGCGCGTGGAGAAGGGCTTCACCAGGTAGTCGTCCGCGCCCGCGGTGAGCCCCTCCTCCTGGGCCTCCTCGCCAGCGCGGGCGGACAGCAGGATGACGGGCACCGTGCGGGTGCGCTCGTCCGCGCGCAGGGCATGGAGCAGCCCGAAGCCGTCCAGCCGGGGCATCATCACGTCGGACAGGATGAGGTCCGGGGGCCGGGCGAGCGCGGCCTGGAGCGCGGCCTCGCCGTCCGCCACCGCCTCCACCGTCCAGTGCGCGCCCAGCAGCCGCCCCACGTACTCGCGCATGTCCGCGTTGTCGTCCGCGAGCAGCACGCGCCCGCGCTCCTCCATCCCCAGCGAGGCCGGGTCGATGGCCGGGGACGCTCCGCCGTCCTCCGCCGGCGGGGGCTGCACGTCCGTCAGCCAGCCCAGGGCGTCGCGCACGTAGGGGTCCGCGCCCGCGGGCAGCGAGCGCTGGCTCTTCGCGGACGTCACGTGCTCCGGCGGCAGGTGCGCGAAGCCCGTGGGGATGCGCACGGTGAAGGTGGTGCCGCGGTCCAGCTCGCTCTGGACGGTGAGGGTGCCGCCGTGCAGCCGCACCAGCTCGTGCACCAGCGCCAGGCCGATGCCGGAGCCTTCGTGGGAGCGCGCGCGGGCGCCGTGGACGCGGTGGAAGCGCTCGAAGAGGCGGGGCAGTTCGTGCGCGGGGATGCCGGTGCCGGTGTCGGTGACGCGCAGCTCGATGTGCCCGTCCTTCAGCGCCTGCGCCACGGTGATGGTGCCGGTGAAGGTGAACTTCAGCGCGTTGGAGACGAGGTTGAGGACGATCTTCTCCCACATCTCGTGGTCCACCCAGGCCGGCTCCGGCAGGGTCGGGCAGTCCACGTCGAGCACCACGCCCGCGCGCTCGATGGCGGAGCGGAAGGCGCTGGCGAGCCCCGCGGTGAGGGTGGCCAGGTCGGTGGGCTCGTAGGCGGCGCGCACGCGTCCGGCCTCGATGCGCGCGAAGTCCAGCAGCGTGTTGACCAGCTTGCGCAGGCGCACGGCGTTGCGGTGCACCGTCTCCAGCGAGTCGCCCTGGAGCGCGCGCTCGGGGCTGGCGAGCGCGTCCTCGGTGGGACCCAGCAGCAGCGTGAGCGGCGTGCGCAGCTCGTGGCTGATGTTGCTGAAGAAGGCCGTCTTCGCGCGGTCCAGCGCGGCGAGTTCCTCCGCGCGCTGACGCTCCTCCTGATAGGCGCGCGCGTTGGCGACCGACGCGGCGACCTGCTCCGCGGTGGCCTGGAAGAAGGCGTGGTAGCTCGCGTCGAGCAGCCGCCGGGGACTGACGCCGCCCACGAGGAAGCCAGACGGCCGCGCCTGACCGGGCCGCGTCAGGGCACGCACCACGGCGAGCGACGGCGGCGTGTTCCAGCGGCCTCCGGGCAGGCCGTGGAGGCGCTGCACCAGGTCCTTCACGACGACGCTCTCGCCGGTGCGCACGGCCTCGGCGAAGGGCCAGTCGGTGCCGGACCCGGCGGAGAGCGACTGCTGCGCGGGCAGCGCGGCCAGGACGGTGTCGGGCAGCCGGCCGCTGCCCACGAGGCGCGCGGTGTCGCCGTTTCCGTCCAGCAGGTAGAGCAGGCAGAACGGCAGGTCCAGGTCGTTGCCCGCGAGCACGTCCAGGCTGGCGTGGCACGCCTGCTCCGGGGACTTCGCGTCGGCGGAGCGGGCCGCCAGGTCTCGCAGCATGCGCAGCTGCCGGTCGTGCTGCACCTCCAGCGTCGTCTCCCGCACGGTGACGAGCACGCCGCCCACGCCGCCCTGCTCGTCGGGGATGGGGCTGTACGAGAACGTGTGGAACGTCTCCTCGACGAACCCCCGGCTGTTGAGGAACAGCGCCAGGTTCTCGCTCCAGGTGGCGGGGCCGCCGTTGAGCACGCCCCGGGCCATGGGGCCGATGACGTCCCAGATCTCCCGCCATACCTGCTCACCGGGCGCGCCCAACGAGCCGGGGTGCTTGTGGCCCAGCACCGGTCGGTACGCGTCGTTGTAGATCTGGATCATCTCCGGCCCCCACCACATGAGCATGGGGAACCGGTTGTGGAGGACGACGCCCGCCATCGTCTTCAGGCTCACGGGCCAGTCGCGTGACGGGCCCAGCGGCGTGCGGGACCAGTCCATCGAGCGGACCAGCTCGCCCATCTCACCGCCGCCCGCGAAGTGGCGCTCCTCGGAAGGGGGAAGGGCGGAGGACGAGGGCTGGAGCATGCGGATCTCTGAAGGGCGGCGCGAGGTGGAGGAAGCCTTGGGCTTCTATTGGCGCACCCGCGGCCGTGCAATCACCGAGGTGGATTGCCACCGTGCGGCACCCGCCATCCAACAGAGGCTCCGCTTCCTGGAAGGAGGGCGGTGGAGCAGGCGGGCGGACGCCTCAGGGAGGCGAAGGCGTCACGACGCGCGCCGGCTGCACGGACGTCCCCGCGTCCGGCTGCGCGGTGACGGACACGGCCGTGCCCGCATCCGGCTTCACGGCCGCGGACAAGGCCGTGCCTGCGTCCTGCCCCCGGGGAACGACAGCGGCGGCAGGCGTCCCGGCATCCGGAATCACCGGGGCCACGGCCGCCGGCTTCGGCGCCACCGGCGTGGGGCTCGCCACCGCGACGACGCCCGCATCCAGCACGGCGGGCGCGGGTGGTTCCTCTCGCGAGGGCAACGCGCGGCGGATCTCCGCGCCCGCCGTGGCCACGATGCCAATGGACAGGAACAGGAACCCGGCCGTCTGCGCCACCGTCTCCACTCGCGGAGGAATGCGCCGTCCGCTCACCGCCTCGATGGCGAGCAGCAGCACCCGGCCGCCATCCAGTCCCGGCACCGGCACCATCGTCAGCATCGCCAGCGCCACGGAGGCCGCCACCAACGCGCGCACCAGCGCATCCGCCCCGGACGCGGTGGACGACGCGACGTCGGACGACTCCTGGCGCATCATCGCGCCCGGCCCGGCCTTGCCCGCGACCTCTGGCCCGCGCACCATCGCCACCAGCGTGGACAGCGCCTCGGACGCCACGCGCCCGGTGTGCACCAGCGACTGGGTGAACGCCTCGCCAGGGGTGTGCGTGCGGAACACGTACTGCTGGCTCACGCCAATGCGCCCCGCGCCGCGCTCATCCGCCCGGGGCCGCACCGTCACCTTGCGCGGCTCGCCGTGGCGCTCCACCGAAAGCTCCAGCGGCCCGCCCACGCCGTCCGCCACCCGCGCGACGAAGTCCGACCAGCTCTCCAGCGGCTTGCCGGCCACGGCGACCAGCTTGTCCCCTGGCAACAGCTGCGCCCGCGCGGCCTCCGAACCCGGCAGCACCGTGCCCACCGTCAGCGGCACCACCACGTGCGTCCCCGACGAATACAGCGCGAACAGGAGCCCCAGCGCGACCGCGTAGTTCGCCAGCGGCCCCGCGAGGATGATGGCCATCCGCTTGAGCGGCCCCAGCGTGCCGAACCCAGAGGTGTCCTCCTCCGCGGCGCGGTGCGGGTTCATTCCCTGCAGGTTCGCGGACGCGCCCAGCGGCACCGCGCCCAGCACGAACTGCGTCCCGCCCAGCCGGAACGACAAGAGCGGCGGCCCGAAGCCCACGGTGAAGCGCGGCACCCGCACGCCCAACAGGCGCGCGGCCACCAGGTGCCCCAGCTCATGGACGATGAGCAGCGCTCCGAGCGCCAGGAGGACGAAGAGGTAGTGCATCCGTGGAGGCCCTTCTCCCGCCTACAGCTTGCGGCGCTGCCCGGTGCGCTTGTACGTCAGGTAGTCGGACAGGATGGTGCCGTGGTCGAAGCACAGGTCCTTGGGCAGCGCGTCCACGGCGAATGTCTTCGCCTCCGCCGCGTCGTCCGCGCCCACCGGCTCGCCCGTCGCCTTCGCGATGAACACCGTCGAAAGCGTGTGCTGGCGCGGGTCCCGCTTCGGATCCGAATAGGTGAAGAACTGCTCCTCGAGCGTCACGTCCAGCCCCGTCTCCTCCTTGGCCTCGCGGATGGCCGCCTTGTCCAGGGGCTCGCCCTCGTCCACGAAGCCGCCCGGCAGCGCCCAGCCCACCGGCGGGTTCGCGCGGCGGATGAGCACGATGCGCTCGCCGGACAACTCGATGATGCAGTCCACGGTGGGTTTGGGGTTGCGGTATTCAGGCATGGCGTCGCACTCTACCCAAAGCCCCCAGGCGAGCGCCCGTTCCGGATGCCTCTCGTGGGCGATGGTGCGTGCCGTGTCTACCCTGCGACGCCTCAGCCTCACCGCCCTCCTGGCCTCCTCCCTGGTGGGCTGCCTGCCCTACAACCAGAACGAGGGCGTGTACGAGCTCATCCCCACGGAGACGCTGCGCGACGACTGCAACCTCCTGGAGAAGATCCAGGGCAACCTCCAGTTGAGTCTTCAAATCTCCGGACGCGTGGTGCGCGCGGACTTCGGCGTGCAGAACATGCAGCTGGACGGCTACTTCCTGGAGGACGGCGAGGCCTTCACCGCCGACGGCAGCGTGACCAACGTCAGCACCACCGTCGACGGGACGAATGAGTGCCTGCTCGACCAGATCCGCGTGCACCTGGACGCGACCACCCGGTGCGACACCGAGTTCCAGGGCCAGCTGCGTCTGGCCTACGACGCCAACAACATCACCGCCTGCACCTGCGAGCTGTGGCTCCGCTTCGACGGCGTTCAGGGGAACACCCGCTGCGAAGGGAACCCTTGAGATAGCGCGGAGGGCTTCCTACAACAGGAGGGCTGTTCCCACGCCGAAGCTGGAGGAACGCCCATGGCAGACCCGCAGGAAATCGTCTCGGTCCTGACCGAGTCCCGCGTCTTCCCTCCGCCCGAGGACTTCTCCCGGCGGGCCCACATCCGCGGCATGCAGGACTATCAGCGGCTGTGGGACGAAGCCGCGAAGGATCCGGACACGTACTGGGGCGACCGCGCCCGCGAGGAACTCTACTGGAAGGTTCCCTTCCAGACGGTGCTGGACTGGAAGCCTCCCCATGCGCGCTGGTTCGTCGAGGGGAAGACCAACCTCGCCTACAACTGTCTGGACCGGCACCTGCCGAAGCTCCAGGACAAGCCCGCCATCCTCTTCGAGGGCGAGCCGGGCGACCGCCGGAGCATCACCTACGGGGAGCTGTCCCAGCAGGTGAACCGGCTGGCCAACGGCCTCAAGTCGCTGGGCGTGAAGAAGGGCGACCGCGTGGGCATCTACCTGCCCATGGTGCCGGAGGCCGCCGTCGCGATGCTGGCGTGCGCGCGGCTGGGCGCGGTGCACTCGGTGGTGTTCGGCGGCTTCTCCGCCGAGGCGCTCCAGGACCGCATGAAGGACGCGGGCGCGAAGGTGCTGCTCACCGCGGACGGCGGCTGGCGCAAGGGCGCGGTGGTGCCGCTGATGAGGAACGTGGAGGCCGCGCTCCCGAACGCCCCCAGCATCGAGAAGGTCGTCGTCCTCACCCGCACCGGTGACGGCAAGCTGCCCGAAGGTCCGAAGTTCCTGGCGTGGGATGCGCTGGTGAAGGGCCAGTCGGACGTCTGCGAGCCGGAGTGGGTGGAGAGTGAACACCCGCTGTTCATCCTCTACACGTCCGGCTCCACCGGGAAGCCCAAGGGCGTGCTGCACACCACGGCGGGCTACGCGGTGATGGCGTCGCTCACCACGCGCTGGGTGTTCGACCTGCGCGACGACGACGTCTACTGGTGCACCGCGGACGTGGGCTGGGTGACGGGCCACTCGTACGTCGTCTACGGCCCGCTGATGAACGGCGTCACCACCATCATCTACGAGGGCGCGCCCACGCAGCCGGGGCCGGACCGCTTCTGGGACATCATCGAGCGCTACAAGGCCACCATCCTCTACACCGCGCCCACCGCCATCCGCGCCTTCATGCGCCTGGGCGACGAGCCGGTGAAGAAGCACGACCTGTCCTCGCTGCGCCTGTTGGGCAGCGTGGGTGAGCCCATCAACCCGGAAGCGTGGATGTGGTACCGCGAGGTCATTGGCGGGGGGCGCTGCCCCGTCGTGGACACGTGGTGGCAGACGGAGACGGGCAGCATCATGGTCTCGCCGCTGCCCGGCGCCACGCCCACCAAGCCTGGCTCCGCGACGTTCCCGCTGCCCGGCATCCACGCGGAGATTCTCGACCGCGAAGGCAAGCGCGTGCCCAGGGGGCAGGGCGGGCTGCTCTTCGTGACGAAGCCCTGGCCGTCCATGCTGCGCACCGTGTACGGGGACCCGGAGCGGTACGTGAACACGTACTTCAGCGAGCTGCCCGGCATGTACTTCACCGGCGACGGCGCGCGCACGGACGCGGACGGCTACGTGTGGCTGATGGGGCGCGTGGACGACGTGGTGAACGTGGCGGGCCACCGCCTGGGCACCGCGGAGGTGGAGAGCGCGCTGGTGGCGCACCCGAAGGTGTCCGAGGCCGCCGTGGTGGGCCGCCCGGATGACCTGAAGGGCACGGCGCTCGTAGCCTTCGTGACACTCAAGCAGGGCAACCCTCCCTCGGACGCGCTCAAGAAGGAGCTGGCCGTGCACGTGGGCAAGGAGATTGGCGCCATCGCGCGGCCGGATGAGATCCGCTTCGCGGAAGGGCTGCCCAAGACGCGCTCCGGGAAGATCATGCGCCGGCTGCTGCGTGACGTGGCCGCGGGCAAGCAGTCCTCGCAGGACACCACCACGCTGGAGGACCTCAACGTGCTGGCGGCGCTGCGCCAGAACGACGAGTAGCCGCCAGGCACTTCAAGCGGCCGTCCCTCAGGCGTCCTTCGGGTCCTTCTGGGGGCGGCCGTACTTGTCCTTCACCTGCTCGCGGTCCGCCTTGCTCCACCAGATGCGGGAACTCCACAGGGCGGGCCCCAGCACGACCGTGAGGACGAAGAACACCACCAGACCCACCACGATCTCCGTCACGCCTTCCTCCAGAGGGAGCTCGGGGACCTTGAACAGACCCCGGGCAGGAAAACGCAACCCTAGCGTCCCCGGGGAGCGGGTGCCATCCAACGTCGGGGCCGGGAAGTAGCGCGGCGCTCGGCGGCCATCGGCTTCTCGCATGGCGTCTTGCGGCAGGGCGGCCGGGGCCCGGGCGCTTGGGTGCCGGGCAACCTGTCCGGGCGGGCAGCGGGCGAAGGTCCTGCTAGATTGCGCCGCCATGAACCGATTCCCTTCGACCCTCCTCACCGCGCTGCCGCTGACGGCGGTGCTCGTCGCCCCTGTCGTCGCGGACGCCTGCACCAGCATGCTGGTGACGAAGGGCGCCACGACGGACGGCTCCACGTTCATCACCTACGCGGCGGACGCGCACGAGCTGTACGGCGAGCTGTATTACACGCCTGCCCGCCGCCACGCGGCCGGCTCCATGCGCGACGTCATGGAGTGGGACACCGGCAAGTTCCTGGGCCGCATCAAACAGCCGGCCGCCACCTATTCGGTGGTGGGCAACATGAACGAGCACCAGCTGTCCATCAGCGAGTCCACCTTCACGGGCCGCAAGGAGCTGGAGGGCCCCGCGGGCATCATCGACTACGGATCGCTCATCTACATCGCGCTGGAGCGCGCGAAGACGGCGCGTGAGGCCATCCAGGTGATGACGGACCTGGTCGCCGAGTACGGCTACGCGTCCACCGGTGAGACGTTCTCCATCGCCGACCCGAAGGAGGTGTGGATTCTGGAGATGATTGGCAAGGGCGAGGGGCAGAAGGGCGCGGTGTGGGTGGCCCGCAAGCTGCCGGACGGCTACATCTCCGCGCACGCCAACCAGTCGCGCATCCGCCAGTTCCCGCTCAACGACAGCGCCACCACGCTGTACTCGCCGGACGTCATCTCCTTCGCGCGCGCGAAGGGCTGGTACACGGGCGCGGACAAGGACTTCAGCTTCGCGGACACGTACCACCCGCTGGACTTCGGCGGGCAGCGCTTCAGCGAGTCGCGCGTGTGGAGCATCTTCCGCCGCGCGGCCCCGTCCCTGAAGCTGGGCGTGGAGTACGCGGACGGCGCGGACACCACGAAGCGGCTGCCCCTGTGGGTGAAGCCGGACAAGAAGGTGTCCGTGCAGGACGCCATGGCGCTCATGCGCGACCACTTCGAGGGCACGCCGCTGGACATGTCCAAGGACGTGGGCGCGGGGCCCTACGCGGTGCCCTACCGCTGGCGCCCCATGACGTGGGACGTGGACGGCAAGAGCTACGTGCACGAGCGCGCCATCTCCACCCAGCAGACGGGCTTCTCCTTCGTCGCGCAGATGCGCTCCACGCTGCCGGACGCCATTGGCGGGGTGCTCTGGTTCGGCGTGGATGACACCTTCACCACCGTCTACACGCCCATGTACGCGGGCATCCGGCAGGTGCCGAAGAACTTCGCCCAGGGTGTGGCCAGCCGCGGTGAGTTCTCCTGGGACTCGTCCTTCTGGGTCTTCAACTGGGTGTCGAACCAGGCCTACGGGCGCTGGAGCGACATGATCATCGACGTGCAGAAGGCGCAGGGGGACCTGGAGGGCCAGTTCCTGGCGGACCAGGCCAACATCGAAAGCATCGCGCAGGTGCTCTACAAGCGGACGCCGGAGCAGGCCCGCCAGTACCTCACCGAGTACTCCCTGCAGCAGGGTGACAAGGTGCACGCGCGCTGGCGCAAGCTGGGCGAGCAGCTGCTCGTGAAGTACATCGACGGCAACGTGCGCGACAACACGGGCAAGGTGGGCCACCCGCGCTACCCGGACGCGTGGTACCGCCGCATCGCCGCGGACAACGGCAAGAT
>NZ_RAVY01000167.1:0-21381 GCF_003611625.1 Corallococcus sp. CA054B | reverse complement strand
GCCTTCGGCGGGAGGGATGGGGCGGGAGGACGCCGGAGCGTCCTCCAGGGGCGCGGAGAGGCCGCCCAGTTCCTCGGCGAGCGCCTTGAGCACTTCCTGGGTGAAGACGATGCGGTCGCGGGCCAGGCGGGCGAGCACGCGCTGCACGGCGGACTCGACGGTGCCCTCGGACGGGATGTCCAGCGCGCGGCCGGAGTCGGTCAGCGCGAAGAGCGCCTTGCGGCCGTCGAGCGGATCCGACTTGCGCTCCAGCAGGCCCCGCTTCTCCAGGCGCTTGAGCACGCCGGTGAGCGTGCTGGGGTGCACGTGGAGGATGTTGGCGAGCGTGCCGGCGGTGATGCCCGGGAAGCGGCCCACGAGCCGGATGACCAGCCGCTGCGGGCCGGTGAGTCCCAGCGTGGACTCCATCCGCTTGGACGTGGACTGCAGGCCATGGTCCACGGCCCACAGGAGGCGCATGAACTCCAGCACCTCACCCAACTGCTGCTGATGCTGCTGCGAACCCCGGGACCTGCTGCCGTCCGGGCCTGGTATCGACTCCGGGGCTTGTGTGTCCTTCATGGGCGCATCCTCCCTCACCTCCGGCCTCCCTGTCTTTCGGTTGTGTTCCAAAGGTGGGCGTGTCCTAGCGCGTCGGCCTGGGCGTTCCAGCAAAATCCGGAAGGGGTGCTCGCGGCAGGACGGGGCCGCCCGGCTGGAGGCCTTGGGAGGCGGCGGAAAGCCGCCATCCCCGGGGCATGCCGAAACCCGGGAATGGCGGCCTTCCTGAGCCTGACTCAACCGAGGGTTGTATTTGTCATGGGTTCGTGGCGCTTGCCTCCCTTCCCGGCGGCAGGGAGGCGGGGACCTGCTCCTTCTTGAGGGTCGTGGGGCCGCTGAGGGCCAGGTGGGCCCTCAGCTTGAGGAACTTCTTCTTGCCGAAGCCCTTGACCCGGACCAGCTCCTCGACGCGACCGAAGGGCCGCTTCTTGCGGTGCTCGAGGATGCGCTGCGCCGCCTTCTCACCCACGCCCGGCAGCAGGTCCAGCTCCGCCGCCGTGGCTTCGTTCAGGTTGACCACCCCCACGTATTGCATGCGCGGGCTGGCGGCGTCCGCACGCCCCGGCCCCATCAGCACGCAGCCCAACACCCAGGCCCAGGCCCACTTCACGAGTGGCCCCCCACGCCCGCCTCCAGCGAAGACTCGCCGCCCCCGAAGCGGCTGCCGGCCGCCGTGTCGCGCTTCTCCGCCGCTTCGCGCACGTGCAGCTTCCCGTCCAGGGGCAGCACGTCCAACAGCACGTTGAGCGAACCGTCCTTGTTGACGAACGCGCTGCCCGCGCGCACCCAGATGCTTCCGCCCTTGCCCTCGCGGATGGAGAACACCGCCAACCGCTTCCCCGCCATCAGCATCGACACGCTTCCCCCTTCAGAATCCCGCGCCACCACGGCCCGGGCACCTCGCTGGCTCGACCGCCTGAGGTCGCGTCCGGGCTTGAGCAGCCCGCGTGCCAGCGGCGTGCTCCTCTGAAGGGGAGTCAGTGCACCGTGCCGCGGTGCGCGCGGCGTCCACGCGCGGGGATGGGCGCGGATGCTCCAGTGGGCGTCTTGCGCGGTGAGAGAGGCGCGCTGCTGGGAACGCACCGAGCCTCGGGGCTCGCATCAGTCAATGGGACCGGTCGGAACAGGCGCAGCGGCACCACTGCTGCATGGCGTTGGAGCAGCGGGCCGTTTGCCTCTGACCGCTACACCTTTCCAGGAACAGTCATGATGATGTCGCGCAAGAAGAGGCACAGTGCCGCTGGCGCGCCCTGCGACCAGGAGGTTTCGATGCTCGTCCACGACCTCAGCTCCATGATCGAGGTGGCTCGCCAGCAGGTCGCGGCCACTGCGAACGCCGCGCTCACGACGCTGTACTGGCAACTGGGGCATCGCGTCCTCACCGAGGTGACGGGTGGACAGCGCGCGGAATACGGTGGCCAGATTGTCTCCGCGGTGGGGAGACAATTGGAGGCACGCTACGGGCGTGGCTTCGGCGAGAGAACCTGCGCCGGATGGTTCAGTTCGCGACCGTGTTCCCCGACGCGGAGATTGTCGCAGCACTGCTGCGACAATTGGGGTGGACCCACTTCACCCTGTTGATTCCGCTCAATGACCCGTTGAAGCGCGAGTTCTACGCCGAGATGTGCCGCGTCGAGCGGTGGAGTACACGCGAGCTGCGCCAGAAGATCGACAGCATGCTTTTCGAGCGCACGGCTCTCTCCAAGAAGCCGGAGGAACTCATTCGGGGTGAGCTCACGGCGCTGCGCGGGACCGGAGAACTCACGCCGTCGCTCGTGTTCCAGGACCCATACATGCTCGATTTCCTCGAGCTCTCCGACACGTATAGCGAGAAGGATCTCGAGTCGGCCATCCTCCGTGAGATTGAGCGCTTTCTCCTCGAACTCGGCGTGGGCTTCGCCTTTGTCGAACGACAGAAGCGCATCACGCTCGACGGCGACGACTACTACCTCGACCTGCTCTTCTTCCATCGGCGCATGCGAAGGCTCGTCGCCATCGAACTCAAGATCGGCGACTTCAAGCCCTCGGACTCCGGTCAGATGGAGCTCTACTTGCGGTGGCTTGATCGGCACGAGCGCCAGTCTGCCGAGCAGGCCCCGCTCGGCATCATCCTGCGCGCGGGCAAGAAGCGCGAGACGGTCGAATACCTCGATCTCGACGCACGCGGAATCCATGTCGCTGAGTACCTGACGGAGTTGCCTCCGCGTGAGGTCCTCCAGGAACGTCTCCACCGTGCGATCGAATCCGCACGTGCGAGGCTCGAAATCAGTGCAGGAGCCAACGTGGACGTCGCTTCGGGAAGGCGGGCCGCGACGATGGGGGGCCTGAAGCGCAAGCCCCAGGGGCGGAAGCGACGGAGCCGGACCACACGGGCCGCGCGTTGACGGGCTGGGGGCTCCCTGGGCGCGGGAGGTCAGTGCTTCGCGCGGCGTGAGCTCCGGCCGTTCCAGAGCCGGAGCGTGGCGAGCAGGCCCAGCACCGTCAGTCCTCCGCCAGCCTGGGTGCAGCCCTTCTTGGAGTCGCCTGGCACGGGGACGGGGGGCGGATCCTCGTCCACGGACCCTCCGCCAGCCAAGGGGCCTCCATCCGCGCATTGGGCCCGCGGGTGGCCATCCGCGAGCGCGCCCCTGGTCGGGCAGCTCAGCTCGAAGTCCACGCTCACGGGAGGAAGCGTGAGGTTCGCGTGCTCCAGCGTCGCCGTGAGCGTGGCCCGGTGCCGGCCCGGCAGGAGGCTGTCGTCCGGTGGCTGCCCCGAGCAGCTCCTGGAGACGCAGACCGTGTAGAGGAAGAGCAGTTTCCAGACGTTGTCGGAGCGATGCCACGCGACGTTGTCCTCACCCGTGGAGGACAGCACGCCGTGCGTCGCGTACCTCCAGGGCTTGCCGTCCACCTCCACCGTCCAATGCACCCACGGAAGGAACGGCACCAGCTCCGGTGACGGTGTGAAGCGCAGCGTGGTCGATTCCCCCTGCTCCCTCCCTTCGCTGCAGATCCAGTCCCCGTACACCTTGAAGGAACCCTGGATCGGCGTGTCGGCCGTCAGGGTGCCGAGGGTCGTGGGCAGGGGAAGGGCTGGACCGGCGGTGAAGGTCACGGACCGGGTCTGGGGCCCCTGGCGCTCACAGGCCCCCTTGGCCTCGATGCGGTACGAGGTGCCCGGCTCCAGCGGCGCGTCCGGGACCAGGACCTGTGTCCCGTGCGCGCCCGCCGTGACGGTCGCGGAGACCGGCGTTCCGTCCGGCAGCAGCAGCCGGAGGGTGGAGGGATCCATGCTCTCCAGAAGCGGCGGTATCGCCACCAGCCCGGGGACGTTCGCGGGCACCACGCCACCGTCCCCGGGGAGCGGGAAGCGCACTCCCTGCTCGCAGTCGGGCGCGATGCAGGCGCGCGCTGGCGTGGGAGCGAGCATGCCCAGTCCCACGAGGAACATCCCCACCGCGCTCCATTTCCAGGCGTCTTCGTTCATGTCCCCTTGGACACCCGCGTCCGTGGGATTGGGACATCGCTCCGCCGCCAGGCATTGAACGGAGGGAGTCTCAGCGCTCGCTGTCGAGCATCTTCATCTGCTGCTCGGGGTAGCGCGTGCCGGAGATCGCCTCCTTCGGAAGGATTGCTTCGACGGCGGCCACGTCGTCGGACGACAGGGGCTTTTCCAGTGCTCCGAGCACGTCGAGCAGTTGCTTGCGCGTGCGTGCGCCGACCACGGGCACGAATGCCGGTTGCTTCGCGAGCACCCACGCCACGGAGAGCTGAGCCGGCGTCATCCCGCGCTCCGCGGCGTACGCGTGGAAGCGCGCGACGGCCGCTGCGTTGCGTTGGCCGGCCTCGCCCGCGAAGCGCGGGTAGTGCACGCGGGCACCCTCCACCTTCGCGCCCGTCAACAGTCCTCGGGAGAGCACACCGTACAGCGTCGCGCTCATGCCCAGCTCGGTGAGGGTGGGGAAGAGGGTCTTCTCCGGCTCGCGGGTGATGAGCGAGTACTCAATCTGAAGGTCGCTCAACGGGTGCACCTTCGCCGCTCGGCGGATCGTCTCGGCGCCCACTTCGGAGAGACCGATGCTTCGCACGTAGCCGCCCTTCACCAGGTCGGCGATGGCGCCCACCGTGTCTTCAATCGGGACGGTCGGGTCCAGCCGGGCGGGGCGATAGACGTCGATGTGGTCCACACCAAGCCGCTGCAGGCTGTACGTGATGAAGTTCTTCACCGCCGCGGGGCGGGCATCGAAGCCCCCGGGAGCCCCGTCTGGCCCACGCATCGCCCCGAACTTCACCGAGAGCCGCACCTTGTCGCGCTGACCTTCGATGGCGCGGCGGATGAGCAGCTCGTTGTGACCGCTGGCGTAGAAGTCGGCCGTGTCCAGCAGCGTCACCCCTCGCTCGATCGCCTCGCGGAGGGTCGCGATGCTCTCCGTCTCGTCGGACGGCCCGTACGCTCCGGACATGCTCATGCAGCCGAGCGCGATGGGAAACACCCGCGGTCCTGTCGTGCCGAGTTGCGTCGTGCGGTGGGTCGGGGTCATGGCTTCCTCTCCTCCTGCGGTTGGGCTATACGGAACGTTGTTCCGGTACGACCACACATATGCGGAACGATGTTCCGTTTGTCAAGGCGATGAAGAAAACCCAGAGAGTGGATGCCCAGCGCAACCTCGACTCGCTGCTTGAGGCGGCGAAGGCTGTGTTCGCTGAATCCGGAGTCGACGCGCCCGTGCGCGAGATCGCGAGCCGTGCTGGCGTCGGTATCGCGACGGTGTATCGGCACTTTCCACAGCGGGCCGAGCTGATCGCCGCCGTATACCGGCGCGAAATCGACGCGTGCGCGGCCGAAGCCCCGGCGCTGGCGCGCGAGCATGATGCGTTCGAGGCGCTGACGCGGTGGCTTCACCGGTTCACCAGCCTCATCGCCACCAAGCGAGGCCTTGCCGCGTCGCTCAATGCCCAGGATCCGGCGTACCAGGCGCTGCCCGCGTACTTCCGTGAGCACCTTGAACCGGTGCTCCAGTCGCTGCTCACGGCTGCCGCGTCGGCGGGGCAGGTGCGCAAGGACGTCGACGCGTACGAGCTCCTGCGCGGCGTGGCGAACCTCTGCGTCCCCGTCGCGGAGGTCAGCCCCGGTTTCACCCGGAGGATGGTCGACCTGCTCATCGACGGACTGCGCTACGGCGTGTCGGCGCCCGCGCCTTGACGGGCTGGGGGTGACCTCCTAGAAGTGCCGGGCCCTTGGGTGCCCATGCCGGGCCTTCAAGAGGGAAGCCGGTGCGAGTCCGGCGCGGTCCCGCCACTGTGAACGGGTTGCCCTGAGGTCCAGGGCCGGAAGCCTCGGCTGTCACCACTTTCGCGTTCCGCGAAGGGAAGGTGGAGGGTTCCTTCCAGAAGGGCGCAGCGTGCGCCCACGTCTGGAGCCTGTCAGCCAGGAGACCTGCCCAGGGGTGCGGCAGCGGTGCTGCCGTGAGGCCTTCTCTCTTCGACGGAGGGAGCGGAAGGCGGAGCATGCGGCGCTCGCTTCTCGCCCGGACCGTCGTCGGTCTGGTGATCAGCTTCCAGGGACTGGCCCGGGCCGGGCAGGAGACGCCTGCGCCCGAGGCCAGCGAGCCGCCGCTTCCTGAGTTCGTCCTCCCCACCGTGGAGGTCATCGGCAGGGAGGTCCCCGAAGCACCCGTCGACTCCGCTCGACGCCGCGACCCCACCGGCGCCATCACCGTCATCGATGCCCGCGAGCGCGCGGGTGAAGCGCGCGACACCGCGGAGCTGCTCGGTGGATCCGCGAGCCTCGTCGTGCAGGACTCCGGCGGCTACGGGCAGAGCAAGAGCCTGGTGGTTCGCGGCGCGTCGTCCAATGGCGTGCTCGTGTTCCTGGATGGCATCCCGCTCAACGGCGCGGGCGGCGTCGCGGACCTGTCGCTCATCCCCGTCGCGCTGCTGGAGCGGATGGAGATCCTCCGTGGCGCGGCCGGTGCGCGCTACGGCGCGGGCGGGCTGGGCGGCGCGGTGAACCTCGTCACCCGCGCGCCTTCGTCACGACTGCTCTCCAGCGGCGAGGTCACCTACGGCAGCTTCGACACCGTGATGGCCCATGTCGCCGCGTCGGGCGCGCTGCTCGGTGGTCAGACGCTGGTGCTGCTGCATGGTGGCCGTTCCCAGGGCGACTTCAGCTACCGCGTGGACGAACTGCCCGCGCTGGACGACAACCCGCTCACGCAGGAGGTGCGCACGCGCAATGACGCTCGCGGCGGCGGCGCGCTCCTGAAGTACCGGCGTGGCCTGGACGGCGGCGGTCGCGTGGATGTGCTCGCGGAGGTGTCGCTGGAGGACCGTGCGCTCGCGGGCACCGTGCAGAACCCCACCGTGTCCCTGCGCCAGGACCAGACGCGTCTGTCGCTGGGCGCTCGCTGGGCACGGCCCTTTGGCGACACGGGCGAGGGCAGTGCTCGCGGCTACTTCCGTCGCGACTGGCTGGACGTCACCGGCGGCTCCACCGGCGTGGACTCCGGCGCGCAGCGCTACACCGTGGGGGGTGTGGAGCTGGAAGGCCGCGCGGTGCTGGGTCGCAACGCGCTCGCTGTCACGCTGGCCGGATCCTCGGAGTCCGTCACGCAGGCCGGGGGCGGAACGGCCGCGTCGTGGTGGCGCGCGAGCGTCATGGCCATGGACGAGCTGTCCCTGTTCTCCGAGCGCTTGATGCTGGTGCCTTCCGTGCGCGTGGAGCGCGTGGGGCACTACTCGCTCCTGTCGCCCAAGCTGGGCGCGAGCGTGGACCTGGGCCACGGCTTCGGCGTGCGCGCCAACGCGGGCCAGTCCCACCGCGCGCCGTCGTTCCTGGAGCTCTACATCCGTCAGGGCCTGCTGCTGCCCAACCCGGAGCTCAAGCCCGAGCGCGCCCTGTCCGTGGACGCCGCGGCCCTTTGGCACAGTGAAGTCTGGAGCGTCACCGCGGGCGGCTTCGCGGCGGTGTACGAGAACCTCATCGCCTACGAGCTGTATCCGCCGAATCTCGCGAAGCCCTACAACTTCGCCGCCGCTCGCGTGTGGGGCGCGGAGGTGGAACTGGAGGCCCGGCCGCGTCCATGGCTCACCGCCACCAGCAGCTATGCGTGGACGCGCACGCAGAACCGCTACGGCGACCCTCGCTACTTCGGCAAGGAGCTGCCGTATCGCCCTCGCCACAAGTGGGTGGGCCGGCTGCGCGTGGGGCCGGACTGGCTCAACGGACGCACGGAGGTGCTCGTCCAGTCCGCGCAGTTGATCAACCGCGTGGGCGAAGCGCGGCTGTCCCTGCCTTCGCGCACCTGGGTGAGCGTGGGCGCCTCCAGCACCTTCCTGCACCGGCCGGACCTCACCGTGTCGTTCGACGTGAAGAACCTGCTCGATTCGCGGACCGCTGATTACACCGGCATGCCGCTGCCCGGCCGCGCCGCCTACGTGACGCTCTCCGTGGCGCTCGACCCTTCAACCTCCGAGGACTCCCATGTCGCGTCCCCTCCCTGATGCTCGGCTCGCGCTGTTGCTGTCGGCCCTGGCGGCGGCGCTCCTCACCGGCTGTCCGGAGGAGAAGGTCCTGTGCACGTCCGGCCTGAGCGTCTGTGACGCCGAATGCGTGGACCTCCAGGGCGACCCGTCGAACTGCGGCGCGTGTGGCTCCGCGTGCGGCGCAGGGGAGACATGTCAGGCGGGCGTGTGCGGCTGCCAGCCGGGCACGGAGACGTGTGGTGACGCGTGCGTCGCGCTCGCGAGCGACCCGCTGAACTGTGGCGCTTGCGGCGCCGCGTGTCCGTCCGGCCAGGTCTGCGAATCCGGCACCTGCCGCGAGGGCTGCTCCGCCGGTGCCGAGCGGTGTGGGGACAGCTGCGTCGTGCTCGCGAATGATCCGCTCAACTGTGGCGCTTGTGGCGCGGTGTGCCCGGACGTGCAGTCCTGCCACTCGGGCCGGTGCATGTATGACGTGGTGACGGCCTGCTACACGAACGGGCAATTGGTGGGCATCCAGGCGGGGACGGACCGGATGGGGCCCCGGCGGCAGTTCGGCTCGGGTGTGCAGGTGCTGGCGGCCTGGGATGGCGTGGTGCTGGCGGCGGACGCGGCGCGCTCGGTGCTGTCGCAGGCTCGCGCGGGTGCGCTGGGGACGGTGGCGGAGGAGGACTCGCTGGGCGCGGTGGCGGCTTCGCCCAACGACATCCTCGTGGACCCTCCGTATGTGTATGTCCTCGACTCGGTGAACAACACGCTCCAGGTGCTCAAGCGGGAAGGGGCCGCACAGGGCGGGGGCCTGGGACTGCGCACGGTGGGGCAGGTGAACCTGGGCGCGAACACCAGCCCGCAGGTCATCGCGAAGCGCGGCGACACGTTCTACATCCCGCTGTTCGGCACGGCCGGCTCCGACTTCAAGCAGGGCAACGCCGTGGCTCGCGTCAGCGTGAGCGACCCGGAGAAGCCCCGGCTCGTGGACACCGTTCCGCTCACCGGCCTGAATCTGAAGTCCTTCGACGGCGGGACGACGATGGCGCTTCCGTACGCGGCGGTGTCCGTGGACGCGGGCGTCTACGTCGCGCTCACCAACCTGAGCCCCGCGAATGACTATCTGCCCAACGGGCCTGGGATGCTCGCGCGCATCGACCCGGCGGATGGCGGGGTGCATGCCATCGACCTGGGCGCGAAGGACTGTCTCAACGCGGGCGACGTGCAGGCGGTGGGTGACCAGTTGGTGGTGAGCTGTCTGGGAGAGGTGGTGTTCGACACCGCGAGCGGCTACCAGGCCAAGGCGGTGCGGGCCACGGGGCTGGTGCTGGTGAAGGATGACAAGCCCGTGGCGTCGTATGCGCTGTCGCCGGGCTGCACCGGAGGGCCGGAGAACGGCTGCGACCTCGCCGTGGGCGGACGGCTCGCGGTGGTGGGCAATGCCGTGTACGTCACGGACGTGAACGCGGGCCGCGTGTTCGTGGTGGAGGTGCGCGATGGCCAGCTCGTCGAGCGGCGCGGCAACTCCACGCCGCAAGCGATGGGCCCGGCGCTGGATGCGTGTCCGGTGGACCCCCGGCGCGGCATCTCCAATGCCATCGACATCGTCGCGGTGCCGTGAGGCATTGGCCCTGCTTGTATTGACAAGCCTTGCCGTCCGCCATACTCCAGCGCCCGTCGTTGGTACGCCGCACCCGCACGGTGTGGCGTTTAAAGGGAACCCGGTGTGAGTCCGGGACTGCCCCGCAGCGGTGATCAGGAACGAAAGCCGTCCTCGCAAGCACTGGCTCTTGAATGGGCTGGGAAGCGACGGCCAGTAGGTGGGTGACCCGATGAGGGCCTCCCGCGCCTGTGAGTCCGAAGACCTGCCACGACCCATGCCTCCGGGCATGGCCAGACCGGAGCCTCCGAGGGGAGGTGACGGAGGTCTTCCGCTCGCGCGGCGTGTCGTGTCCTGACGTGTCCTTCGTTCGCGGTCCGCTCTCCGTCCATGCCCCTTGGATTCACCTCGCCCGTGGGGGCGATGCAAGGGAGCAGTCGCGGATGAAGACAGAGCGGATGATGACGGGGCGGGGACTCCAGGGCTTCGCGTGGGTGCTGACGACCCTCGCGATGGCGCTGACCAGCACGGGTTGCGGCGATGAGTGCGTCGATGACTTCGACTGCCGCGACAAAGGCGCCGCCCCCGCGGGACAGAGCTACATCTGCGCCGAGAACAAGTGCGAGCTGACGTCCGTCCCCGTGCCGGATGCCGGTACGAGCACCGACGCCGGCACAAGCACCGACGCCGGTACGACCACGGACGCAGGCACGAGCACGGATGCAGGTACGGGCAGCGATGCCGGTACGACGACGGATGCCGGCACGGAGACCGACGCGGGTACGACCACGGATGCCGGCACGGAGACGGATGCGGGCACGGAGGCCGACGCGGGCACGGATCCGTGCGAGGCCGCGACCTACGACCCGAAGCTGGGCACGCTCCAGCTCCAGTCGGGCTTCGTGGCCGGCGAGGCCGCGTCGCTTCCCGCGGCCGCGGGCCCGGTGGGCGTGACGCCCGGTCCCACGTACTCGCTCTACACGGTGGTGTCGGACGGCTACTCCGGCCCGCATGCACTGTATTCGCTGGGCACGTGGCCGCAGGTGTCGCTGGGCACGGCGCCGCTGTTCGACGTGGCCGCTCCCGCGGATCGCGGGCCCTCCGCCTCGCTCTTCCTCAGCCCCTTCGTGGAGACGGATGGCCAGCGCGTCCTCACCGGCTACACGAAGTCCGGCGCGGGCTTCCCGGGCTCCGTGGGCGTGTATGACGTCTCCACGCCCTCCAGCTCCACCTACGTCTCCGCGCCGAGCAACTTCTCCGCGGGCGTCGTGCAGGGCGCGTTCCTCATCAATGGCGGCGGGCTCGACACCGTGTCGGCCGGTCTGGCCGTCTACGCGCTGAAGACGGACAGCTCGCCGTTCACCTCGCTGAAGGTGGGCACGCTCCCGCCTGAGACGGGCGGCAGCGGCTTCACCGCCGTGTCCACCAACGGCGTCGCGATGATCGGCTACTTCTCCGACGACACCTTCCTCAACGAGGGCCGCGCGGTGGCCCCGGCGGCCATCACCGAGGCGCTCAGGTCTGGCACGCCGTTCGCCGTGGCGGATGCGCCCGCGCTCGACGTGGGCTCCAACTTCGTCGCGGCTTCGGGCCACGGTGAGGGTGTGTCCGTGCTCCGCGGCGACTACGTCCCGCCCGACTACAACTTCGCCGGCACGGACGTCTCGCGCTTCGCCTTCACGGTGGCGGGTGCGGGCGAGACCGTGACCGTCGGTGCCCGCCAGCCGGTCCTCGTCTACGTGGATCAGTGCACGAGCGTGACGGGGATGACCGCCATCGGTTCGGATCTGCTCGTCGGCGTGGATGACAAGAACGGCGCGCGCCTGGTCCGCATCCAGCAGGCCCCGCAGCTCCGGTGAGCACGCCCATGAAGAAGACCCTTCTTCCGAAGTCGTTCGCGCTGGGCTTCACCGCGCTGCTCACCATGGCGTGCGGCGGCGAGGATTCGCAGGACCCCGTGCAGGGACAACTGTTGGTGGGTGACCCGTTCGCGGATCGCATCGTGTCCTTCTCTCCAGGCACCGGTGCCGGGTTCGGTCAGAGCCAGCTGCCGGGCGTCGTGCTGGGCGCACCGCAAGGGGATGGCGCGTCGTCGGGCTCGTTGGACGTGCTGTCGCTCGGACGCAACGGCGTCATCGTCCTGGAGTTCACGGACATCGCGGTCACGGATGGGCCGGGCGTGGACCTGCTCGTCTTCGAGAACGCGTTCATCAAGCCCAGCGGCAAGCCGTTCGCGGAGACGGGCGTGGTGGCCGTCAGCGATGACGGCGTCACGTGGCACGAGTTCCCCTGCGCGTCCTCCGACGTGGCGAACGACTACCCGGGCTGCGCGGGGGTCACGCCCGTGTACTCGCACCCCTCCAACGGCATCCCGGCCACCGACCCGGCCGTGGCGGGCGGGGACGGCTTCGACCTGGCGGACGTGGGCCTCACCCGTGCCCGCTTCGTGCGCATCCGCGATTCGGGCGCCAACGGCTACGCGGGCACCAGCGGCGGCTTCGACCTGGATGCCGTCGCCGTGGTGAACGGCGTGCAGCTGCCGTAGTCGCACGAGAGCGCCGGGGCCGTTCTCCAGCGGACGGTCCCGGCGTCCTCGCGGGCCCATACCGTGCGTCCAGGCCGCACGAGGCTTCCGGGGTGGGGGTGGCGGCATTAGATGCCCGCTGTTCCTCCCCCGGGTGCGCATCCATGAACCGTCGTTTCGCCTCACTCCTCGCGTTGCTGGGCGCCCTGCTCGGCGCGGCCGCTCCATTCCTCGTGCCCTCGGTGGTCTGGGCCCAGGCGTCCCGCCCTCGGGCCGCGCCACCGAAGGAATCGCCTCCGCCGCCCTCGCCACCGGCGTACGAGTACACCTTCGTCAAGCGCGAGGGCCCGGACGAGGACCTCGCGGAGCTCCAGCGCCTGGGGGCGGAGGGCTGGCGCGTGGTGTCCACCGTCGTCGTGGACGGCAGCACGCGCCGCTACGTGCTGATGCGCGACCGCCGCGCCGGGCCCACGCCGCGTGAGCCTTGACCAGGGCGCCATCGTCCCGCCCGACTTCAACTTCGTCTTCACGGAGGTCTCCCGCTTCGCCTTCACGGTGGCGGATGCGGGCGCGACCGTCACGGTGGGAGCCCCCGAGCCTGTCCTCACCTTCCCGAACCCGTGCACCCTGGTTTCGACGATGATCCCCATGGGGTCGGACCTGCTCGTCAAGCTGCAGGACAAGAACGGTACGCGGCTCGTCCGCATCCGTGACGCGCGATAAGCGTCCTCATTCCCACGCGTTCGCCCTGTCGATCGCCGCGCTGAACTTGCGGCGCATTGACTTTGCCCCGGGGTCGCCATAGTCCCGCTCCGTCATCGATGTCTTCCCGCCATGGGGCGGGAGGGCTTCCAGGGAACCCGGTGCGAGTCCGGGACTGCCCCGCAGCGGTAAGCAGGAACGGCGTTCGCACGAACACCGTTTCAGCGAGTCCGAAGACCTGGCGACGACCCGGCGTCCTCCTCACGGAGGGCCCGGCGACAGACCGGAATCTCCGCGGGGAGCTGACGGCGAAGGCAGACCACCCGGGTGCGATGCGCGCCTGGCGGTCCGGTGCCTTCCGTCCGCGCAGCCTCCCGCCAGGGAAATGCCTTCCGCCTTTGCGGAAAGGCCAGGAGCGAGGACGCGATGCGGACCGACATGAAGCGGATGGGCACGAAGGGCCAGCGCGCGGCGCTGATGGGCGCCCTGCTGGCGGTGGTGCTGGGCGGCACGGGCTGCGGCGAGGAGTGCGTGGACACCTTCGACTGCCGCGACAAGGGCGCGGCCCCGGCGGGCCAGTCCTGGGCCTGCGTCGAGCAGAAGTGCACCCAGGTCGTCGTCGACATCGAAGAGGATGACGCGGGCACCAACACCGACGCGGGCACGGAGACGGACGCGGGCACGGAGACCGACGGCGGCACCGGCACGGATGCGGGCACGGACGGCGGCACGGTCGCTTGCGCCCCGCTGCCTCGCGAGCAGGTGCTGGGCACGCTCCAGCTCCAGGCGGGCTTCAGCGTCGCGGAGTCCGCGGACCTGTCCACGGAGGTGGTCGCGGTGGTGTCCACGCCCGGCCCCACGTACTCGCTCTTCGCGCTGCGTGAGACGGCCACGGGCCGCGATGTCTTCGCGCTGGGCACCTGGCCGGACGTGAAGCTGGGGGACGCGGCGATCGACACGGTGCTCGCGCCCGCGGATCGCGCCAACCCGACCGCCACTTTCCCGTCCTACTACCTGGCCCATGACGGCACGCGCCTGCTCGCGGGCTACACGAAGAGCGGCTTCCCCGCTCCGGGCTCCGTCGCGGTGGTGGAGCCGGCCGGGCGCGACACGACGACCTATCTCAACGCGCCGGACAACTACTCCGCCGTGGGCGCCACGGACCTGTTCTTCATCAACGGCGGCGGCGTGGACACGGTGACGGGCGACCTGGGCGTCTACGCGCTGGTGACCTCCTCCAAGCCCTACTCCGCCGTGAAGGTGGTGGACTTCCCGGCGCAGGTGGGCGCCAGCGGCCTCAGCGCCATCGCGGCGAACGGCATCGCGGTGTTCGGCTACTCGGAGGCGGACACGTACGTGAACACGGCCTACGCCGTGTCCAGCACGAAGCTGGACGCAGCGATGACCTCGCGCACCCCGGTGGTGCTCGTGAACGAGCCGAAGGTGGACGTGGGCAGCAACTTCACTGCCGTCGCGGGCTTCGGCAACGGCGTGGCGGTGGCGCGCGGGACCTTCAGCGGCGTCACCGACGTGTCGCGCTTCTCGCTCACGCCCGGCCTGGGCGGCGGCCAGCCCCTCAGCGTGGGCACACGCGAGGCGGTGCTCGACACCACGGATGCGTGCACGGCCGTGGACCTGCTGTCGTCGCTGGGCGCGGACCTGCTCGTGGGCGTGAAGGACGTCAACGGCCGCCGCCTCGTGCGCATCCGGCAGGGCCAGTGATGAAGCGCCCGCTGCTCGCGCTCGGCGCGCTGCTGGCCCTGGGCGCGTGCTCAGGTGACCCGGAGCCCGGTCCGCTTCCGGGTGAAGACATTCTGGATGCCGGCACCCACGCGGATGCCGGTGTCCCCGATGCCGGGACGGACACGGACGCCGATGCAGGTGTCGACGCGGGCTCGCGGCCGGTGGATCCGTTCGCGGACCGCGTGACGGCGTACCAGTTCGGCGACTCGGCCGGCTTCGGTCAGGACCGCCTCCCGGACATCGTGCTCGGGCCGCCCGTGGGGACGGGACAGAACACGGGCTCGCTCGACGTGCTGTCGCTGGGGCGGGGCGGCTCCATCACCCTGGAGTTCACCGACCTGTTCGCGGTGGACGGCCCGGGCGTGGACCTGATCGTCTTCGAGAACGCCTTCCAGAAGTTCGGCGGCGACATCTTCGCGGAGACGGCGCAGGTGTCCGTCAGCGACGATGGCGTCACCTGGTTCGACTTCCCGTGCGCCGCCACCGACAAGGACGGCGGCTACCCGGGCTGCGCCGGCACGCACCCGGTGCTCTCGGCTCCGGACAACGGCGTGTCCCCCACCGACCCGGCCGTGGCGGGCGGGGACGGCTTCGACCTGGCGGACGTGGGCCTCTCCCGTGCCCGCTTCGTGCGCCTCACCGACACGGGGCTCAACAGCTACGGCGCCACGTCCGGCGGCTTCGACCTGGATGCGCTGTCGGTGGTGAACGGCCAGCTCCCCGACGGCGGCGTGCCGTGAGTACGCGCGCGCCCCACCTGCCTTCCGAAGACGTGGAGGCGGGTGGGGGCCTCTGGGGCCTCCAGGGCCCGCGTCCCGCCCGTTGACCGCATTCCGCACGCTGCGCGTGGGTGACGCCCTCTTCATCCACCGCCCCAGGTGAACTCCGACCCCAGCATCCGGCGGAACCCCGGGTATGACGCGACGCGGGAGGGCGTCCGGGGCCTCGGCCGGATGCCCGTCTTCCACGGGAAAGCGTCTCGGACTCTCGGAAGATTGGGAGGTCGTGTAATGTCTTGCGCCCGATGTGGCAGATCATCATCAACGGGCCCGGCTACTTCGACACGTCGTACGACCTGCCGGAGGGCGTCACCAGCCTCGGCCGTGCGGACGAGAACGACATCGTGCTGGGCGGCGACCTGGTGTCGCGCCGGCACGCGCGGCTCTACGTCGAAGGTGACGTGCTGCGCATCGAGGACCTGGGCAGCCGGAACGGCAGCCGGGTCAACGGTTCGCCGCTCCAGGGCAGCAAGCACCTGAACGCGGGCGACACCGTGGTGCTGGGGGAGAACACCCTGGCGGTGCGCCAGCCGCACACGGTGGAGAACGCCGCCACGGAGATGATGGACCTGGGCGCGGGCGGCGTCGTGCGCTTCGGGCATGGCACGGACGTGGGCCCGTCCGTGCTGCTGGCCAAGAACGTCAAGGACGCGGACGTGCTGCGCCTGCTGGACAACGTGGGGCCGCTGCCGTTCGACGACGCGTTCTCCGGTCCCTCGCCCGTGCCCGCGGGCTCCGCCATCGCCAGCCCGCGCGTGTCGTATGAGACGCTGGTGCTGCTGGTGCACGCCGCGGAGGCGCTGGCCACCGCGCGCACGCTGACCGCGTTCCTGGAGTCCGCGATGGACCGGCTCCTGGAGCGCACCGACGCGACGACGGCGGTGGTGCTGCTCAAGCACGCCACCGGGCCGCTGGTGCCCGCGGCGGTGCGCCACCGGGGACGGCTGGCCAAGGGCGAAGTGCCCGTGTCGGACGCCATCGTGGACGAGGCCATCCGCCAGGGCCGCGCGATCGCGGTGGGTGACGTGAAGGACGACCGCCGCTTCGCCGGACGCGAGAGCGTCATCATGTACGGCGTGGACCGGGTGCTGTGCATCCCCATCGGCACGGAGCCGCCCTTCGCGGGCGTGCTCTACGTCAACGTGCCCGGCGGAGGCGACACCAGCCTGGAGCTGATGCTGGACGCGTGCACCGCGGTGGCCCACCTGGTGGCCAGCGGCGTGCAGCGCTTCGCCGTGCGCGACGGCTCCAGCACGGACCGGATGCGGCGCAACCTGGAGCGCTTCCACTCGCCGGAGGTGGCCGAGCGCCGCTCCGCCGAGGCCCAGCGCACGGGCGGCAAGCTGCCGGGCCTGGAGGAGAAGAACCTCACCGTGCTGCACGCGGAGCTGGCGGACTTCGGCGCCGTCATTGGCCGGCTGGGCGCGGCGCGGGCCACGCAGCTGCTCAACGACTTCCACGCGCGCATGAGCGGCATCGTCTTCAGCTTCGAGGCCACCGTCGAAGGCTTCATGGGCGAGTCCATGCGCGCCCTCTTCGGCGTGCCCTACGCCAAGGGCGACGACGCGGTCCGCGCGGTGCGCGCGGCGCTGGCCCTGCGCGCGGACTGGGACAGGGGCATGGCCCGCCGGCCCCAGGACGAGCGGTGCGACCTGCGAATCGCGCTGCACTCCACCAAGGCGCTGGTCGGGATGATCGGCACCGAGGCTCGCACGGAGTACAGCGCCGTGGGAGAGGGCATGGGAGTGGCGGGCTGGCTGGCCTCCACCGCGGCGCCCGGCCAGGTGCTGATGACCGGCAAGCTGCTGGCGGCCACCGGGGCTCGCTTCGACGTGATGCCCCTGGGCGAGCGGGTGGTGCGGCCGCCCCGGGACAAGGTCGCGGTTTTCGAGGTGATTGAAGAGGACATGGGCATGCTGACCAACCCCGGTATCCGGTGAGGCGGCCGGCGCGGCCGGTTGACGGGTTGAAGCGGGCCCCCTGCCCGGGGTTCAATGCGCTACCCGTGGTGGACCCCCGCACCGCATGAACTCTTCGACCCAGCCCGCCCGATTGCGTCCCTTCCGGCCGCAGCCCTTCGGCCGGTACACGCTCCTGTCGCATCTGGCCACCGGCGGCATGGGGGAGATCTACCTCGCCCGCCTGGAGGGCGCGCAGGGCTTCGAGAAGCTGTGCGTCATCAAGAAGATCCTCCCGCAGTTCGCGGAGGACCAGGACTTCGTCGACCGCTTCGTGGGTGAGGCGCGCACGCTGGTGCGGCTGGGGCACGGCTCCATCGCGCAGGTGCTGGACATGGGCGTGCACGAGGGCGAGGCCTACATGGCCCTCGAGTACGTGGACGGCAAGGACCTGCGCAAGGTGGCCGCGCGCGTGCGGGACCGGCAGACGCCGCTGCCGCTCACCTTCGTGCTGTACGTGATGGGCCGGGTGCTGGACGCGCTGGCGTACGCGCACCGCAAGCGGGACGAGGAAGAGAAGGAGCTGAAGCTCGTCCACCGGGACATCTCTCCGCAGAACATCCTCATCTCCTACGAAGGGGAGGTGAAGGTCATCGACTTCGGCCTGGCCAAGAGCCGGCTGTCGGCGGCGAAGACGAACCCCAGCATCATCCTGGGCAAGTTCCTCTACATGTCGCCCGAGCAGGCCCGGCACCAGCCGGTGGACCGCCGCAGCGACCTGTACGCGGTGGGCCTGTGTCTCTACGAGCTCATCTCCGGCAAGAACCCCTTCGACGTGCTTCCGCCGGGCGAACTGATGTCCGCGGTGGCGAACCCGAAGGTGGCGCCGCTCAGTGAAGTGGAGCCGCTGACGCCGCCGGCGGTGTCGCAGCTGGTGGCGAAGGCGCTGGCGGTGGATCCGGCCCAGCGCTTCCAGAACGCGGAGGACTTCCGGGGGCGCCTGCAGGCGTGCCTGATGGAGATCGACACCAGCGCGGGCCCGGAGAGCGTCAGCAAGTTCATGCGCGACCTGTTCTCCGCGGACTACCAGTCCGAGCGCCGCCTGCTGACGTCCCTGCGGGAAGTGTCTCGCGACGTGCGCGCCAGCGGCACGTACGAGTCGCTGGCCCCCGCGCCGCGCCCGACGATGCAGGCGCCCTCGCTGCCGCCCAAGACCATCCGCCTGGATGGTCCGCTGGAGCCCCTGTCCTTCCACCCCACGCCCCGGAGCCGTGAGGACGGCGGCGGCGCGCGAGACGACGGTGAGACGCGCCCCGGCGTGGTGGTGGACGAGTCCACGCGTCCCGCGTTCCCGGTGGAGGCGCTGGAGGAGGCGGCCCGCGCGAAGATGCGGCCCAGCCCCGCGTCGTCGGAGCCGTCGCCCACGGTGGAGGTCCGCCAGGACGCGATGGACCGGCCCACCATCCTCGAGGGCCTGCCGGCCATCCGGCTTCCCTCGGACCGCGCCGTGGAGGCGGAAGCCTCCGCCCCGCTGCTGGGAGAGCCCACCGCGCCCCGGGCGGACGCGCTGCCGGCCTCCGAGGCGCACGAGCCCACCGCGCCTCGCGCCACGTCGCTGCCGTCCGCGGATCCAGGGCTGCCGTCGCGCGACGCGCCTCCAGTGCCGGACGTGCCGGTGGGACGGGGGGCTTCGCTGCCCTTCTCCGATTCGGTGGGCCCGCGGGGTGTGCCGCCTCCGCCGATGGCGTCGATTCCCGCCGTGCGGCCCGCGGATGGGCCCGTGCCCTTCGTGCCGGTGGATGCGTCGCGGCCGGTGGCGCCTCCGCCGATGCCTTCCTTCGACGGCGGGGTGGGGCGGTTCGAATCAGCGGGTGAGTCGCTGCCGTTCATGGAGCCGCCGCCTCCGCCGGACGACCCGTTCGCCGATGACGAGGAGCTTCCCGAGAGCCCCTATCCGTGGCCGGAGCCCATCCCGGAAGGAGGCCGCTCCGCGGGAGCCGAGCTTCGCGCCGCGGAAGTGCGCATCCCGGAGGGACAGCGCCCCACCGCCGCGATGCCGTCCCTGGCGTCGGCGCGGCCTGGAGTCATGACGCCGAACGGCAGCCGTCCCGCGCCGCCGTCCGCGTTCGACGCGGCTCGCGCCCCGGAGCCCCTGCCGAGCTACGAGCCGGTGCGCGCGCCGGAGTCGTCGCGTGGCTTCGATTCGCCCCGGGCTTCGGAGTCGTCCCGCGGCTTCGATGCGCCCCGCGCCGCCGAGTCCGCGCGTGCCGTGGAAGCCCGAATCCCGGAAGGCCAGCGCCCCACGGCCGCGATGCCGTCCCTGGCGCCCTCGCGCCCCGGCGTGACGACGCCGTCGAATGGCAACCGGCCTGCGCCTGCGCCAGTGCCGCTGCCGTCGTACGCGGCGCCCACCATCCAGGTGCCCTCCATCCAGTCCTCGCGCTCCTTCGAAGCCGAAGAGGACTCTCGGGACTCCGAACCGCTCGATTCGGGCCCGGCTCCCCGGCCCACGATGCAGGACACGCGGCCGTCGGAGGACCTGGTCTCGGTGGATGCCCGCGCCCTGGAGGCGGACTCCAGCGTGCCGTACATCTCCGCGGATCCGGACGACGCCTCGGCCGCGCGCGAGGGCAACGCGGACACGCACCCGCGCATCTCCATGCCCCGGGCCTCGCGCCGCGAGGAGCCCCAGGCCCGCGTGATGCTGGACGAGGCGCTGCTGCGCGAGACGTCCTCTTCCACCGGCAAGCGTGAAGCCGACACCGGCCCCACCGCTCCGGCCCGGGGCAAAACGGGGTCCCGGCGCGCCGTGCGCGGTTCGTCGCCGAGCACGCCGCCCCCGCGCTCCAGCACCGCGTCGAGCATGCGCGCCGTTACCCGCGCCCCCGCGCCCGCAGCGGATCCGGACGAGTCGTCCACCGCGCGCGCGACGCGCGACGACGCGACCCGGCGCAAGGCCATGCCGGTGCGGCCGGAGCCTTCGGATCCGCCGCGTGCCTCGCGGCGCGAGCCCACGCAGGTGAAGAAGGGTGGCGGGCTGCGCTCCGCGCTGGTGTTCATCCTGCTGATGGTCGTCGCGCTGTCCATCGTGGGCGCGGGGCTCTACTTCGTCCCCGAGCTGCGCGTGGCCGTGGGCCTGGAGCAGTCGCGGACGTCGACGCCGCCTCCGCCCACCCCGGTGCAGCAGATTCCCACGCGGCCCGTGCCTCCCCTGGGGCGTCCGCCTTCTCCGGGCCAGGAGACGCCTCCTGCCCAGAACGTGGCCACGGCGCCCACCTCCGCGCCGGCTGAGCCCACGCCACCGTCCGCCGAGTCCGCGCAGGCTCCCGCCGAGCCGGATTCCGCGGACACCGATGATCTGGCTCTGGAAGACATGCTCCGCACGGATGCGCCGGCGGACGGCGCTGCCGCTCCCGCCGCGAAGAAGGTGGCGCCGGCACGCCCCGGCAAGCGCGCCGCCACGACGCGTGCTGCCCCCAAGCAGAGCAACCTCCCTCCCGAACTGGCGAGGGAATGGGCGCAGACGAAGGAGCTCTTCGAGAAGCTCGAGAACAAGCACAGCTGCACGGCCATGGGCATGCAGTGCAACCTCTACGAGAAGCTCTCGGACGACTTCGCGGAGGGCGGCAGCAGGACGCCGACCCTCAAGGCGGTGAGGAGCCTGCACGGACAGCTCAAGGACGTGCAGCGTCGTCAGGAGTAGCCGTCCCGGAGTTGCCTAGAGCTTGCGGCCCGCGTCCGGCTGGGTGCCCGCGTCCATGGCTCCAGAGCCCCCCGTGCCCGCGTCCATGGCTCCAGAGCCCCCCGTGCCCGCGTCCATGCCTCCAGAGCCCCCCGTGCCCGCGTCGGGCCCGGAGCCACCGGTGCCCTCCGAGGGCGCCGTGCCCCGATAGCTCTCCGCGAGCCCCGTGCCCAGCTCTCCGCTGCCGCCCGTCTGTCGGCCCAGCCCGGTGTTCCCCTCCAGCTGATTGGGGGCCGCGGTGCCGCCGCCCAGCGCGCTCCGGCTGTCGCTGTTGTAGGGCTTGCCGCCGCCCTCCTCGCTGGAGGTGTCGCGCAGCGGGCTGCCCGCCCTTTCGCCGGCCGGCTCCGCGCGGGAGCGGTGCTGGAGCTGGACGGGGTCCTGGAACCCTCGCATCTCCTCCGGGG
>NZ_RAVY01000166.1:0-21627 GCF_003611625.1 Corallococcus sp. CA054B | reverse complement strand
GGGAAGGGCGCTGGGGCCAATGTCTAACAGGTGCCCGTCCCGGTTGCGCGCGGTCCTCCCGCCGTGCAAAGGCTTGAGAAACCTTCCATGAACCTGGACCTCCACCCCGCGTCCCCGGCCAGTGCCCTGCGCAAGCTCGCGCTGGGGACGTGGCGCGCGCCCCGAGACCCCACCGCCTACGCGGCGCTGGAGGTCCGCATGGAGCCGGCGCTCGCGTTCATGGCCACGCACCGCACGCTCACCGGCCGGCGCCTGACGGTGACGCACCTGGTGGCGAAGGCCGCGGCGGACGCGCTGCGCCGCTACCCGGAGGCCAACGTCGTGCTGCGCGGCCAGCGCCCGTGGCTGCGCGAGGACGTGGGCGTCTGCGTGCTGGTGGTGCAGCCGGCGAGCGGCGCGTCGCGCGTGGACCTGACCACCGCCACGGTGCACCGCGCGGACCAGAAGTCGCTGGAGGCGTTGGCGGACGCCATGGAGACGCGGGTGTCGCGGGTCCGCGCGCGCGAGGACGTGGAGATTGAGCGGGGCAAGCGCCGCTCGTCGCTGTTGCCCGGCTGGCTGATGGGCCCCGCGCTGCGGCTGTTGTCCTTCGTCTGGTACGGCCTGAACGTGGACCTGCGCCGGGTGGGCATGCCGTTCGACCCGTTCGGCTCCGTGGCGGTGACGAACCTGGGCTCGCTGGGGCTGGAGCGGGGCTTCGTCGCGATGGTGCCCTACACCCGCGTGCCGCTCCTGCTGGCGCCCGGGCTCGTGCGGGACGTGCCCGTGGTGGAGGATGGGGCGCTGGTGCCCGGCAAGGCCATGACGCTCACCTGCACCTGGGACGCGCGCCTCATCGACGTGGACCTGGCCGCGCGGGTGCTCCGGCACATCGGCGGCGCGCTGGAGGATCCCCGGGGGTGGGATGCACCGGGGCCCGAAGCGCGGTAGAAAGGGACCGTCATCCGGAGGTCGGCACCATGTCCGTGGATCCCTTTCGTCGCGTCGGTGGTTCCCGTCCCGTGGGGCGGGTGCTGGGCGGCCAGGACCGCTTCGAGAAGGAAGCCCTGGAAGGCCCTCCTGAAGGCCCCCTGGCCATGGACCGCCGCCAGCGCATGGCCGGCGGCCCCCTGCCGGTGAACGGCGAGAGCCCCTTCGCCGCGAAGCTGCGCAAGCTGGCCGCGTCGAACCCGGACGGCAAGGAGGACTGAAGCGTCCGCTTCAGACCTGCCCGGCGCCGCCGTCCACGAAGAGCTCCGCGCCGTTGACGAAGCTGCTGTCGTCCGACGCGAGGAACAGCGCCGCCTTCGCCACCTCGTCCGGCTGCCCCATGCGTCCCAGCGGGATGAGGCCGGTGAGGAACTCCTTCAGTTGCTTCTTCCCCTCCGCGTCGGGCAGCAGCCCGTTGAGTCCCGGCGTGTCGATGGGGCCCGGGCTGAGCGTGTTCACCCGGATGCGCCGCCCCTTCAAATCGGACGCCCAGGTGCGCGCGAACGAGCGGATGGCCGCCTTCGTCGCCGCGTAGACGCTGAACGCCGGTGAGCCGTCCGAGCCCGCGGTGGAGCCCGTCAGGATGACGGAGCCACTGTCCTTCAACAGCGGCAGCGCCTTCTGCACCGTGAACAGCGTGCCCTTCACGTTGACGTTGAACGTCTGGTCGAAGTGCGCCTCCGTGATGGAGCCCAGCGCCGCGAACTCGCCCAGGCCCGCGTTGGCGAACACCACGTCCACGTGGCCCGCCTCCTCCTTCACCCGTGCGTAGAGCCGGTCCAGGTCCGCCATCACGGACACGTCCCCGCGCACGCCCACCACGCCGTGGCCAATCTCCCGCACCGCCCGGTCCACCTCCGCCTGCCGGCGGCTGGTGAGGAACACCTTCGCCCCCTCCTGCGCGAAGCGCTTCGCGGACGCGAAGCCGATTCCCGTGGTCCCACCCGTGACGACTGCCACCTTCCCGTCGAGCCTGCCCATCGTCCCGCTCCTTGTCCCGTCCCCGCGCCAGCGAGGAGTTATGGACTTAATGGTCCATATCTAAGAATGGTGGACCGGTCGGTCAATAACTTTTATTTTCCGGTCATGGCTCGGCCTCGGACATTCGATGAAGCGCAGGTGCTGCGGGCAGTGCGCGACCAGTTCTGGAACAAGGGCTACGCGGCGACGTCCATGGACGACCTGATGCAGGCCACCGGGCTGGGGAAGGGCAGCCTCTACGGGGCGTTTGGGGACAAGCATCAGCTCTTCCTGAAGGTGTTCGACACGTACTGTGTGAACTCCCTGGAGTCGGTGAAGAAGACGCTGGAGGGGCCGGACGCCGGGGCGCTGGAGCGGCTGCGCCAGTACATGCTGGGGATGGCCACCGCGTCGGCGGCGCCCGCGAACCGGCGCGGGTGTCTGCTGTCGCGCGGTACGTCGGAGCTGGCGGCGCAGGACGGGCACGTGGCGGACCGGGCGCTGGAGACCTTCCGGGGGCTGGAGGCCGCGTTCGTGCGCTGCCTGGAGCAGGCCCAATCGCACGGGGACCTCGCGGCCCACGCGGACCCCCGGAAGCTGGGCGCCATGCTGCTCGCGGTCTTCCGGGGGCTGGAGGCCGTGGGGAAGGCGGGCATGGACGAAGCCAGCCTGCGCGGCATGGTGGAGACGGCATTCGAACAGCTGCCAGCCCCGGTGAAGCGCCGCCGTTAGCGCCGGCCTCTTCCGGTGACCCCCGCGTTCAGGCTAGGCACAGGGCCTGGACGCGGGTGCACGCGGTCACTCACCGGGATTGGGGGCATTGATGCGGAAGGCACATGCGGTGGCGGCGTCGATGGTGGCGCTGATGCTGGGGCAGACGGGCTGCTATCGGACAAGCATCGTCACGAACCTGCGGCCGGAGCCCAAGGTCCACCAGGACCGGCAGTGGTTCACGGCGGTGGGCCTGCTGCCCGTCTCCAGTCCCCCTGGCAGCGAATGCAAGAACGGCATCGCGTGGGCGCAGAGCCGAGCGACCCCCAGCGACTTCCTCATCCAGGCGGGCCTGGCGGTGGCGGGCGCGTTCATCGGGTCGGCGGTGTGCGCCGGCGGCAACCGCACTGACGAGGAGCAGGGCAACTGCGCAGCGATTGGCCTGCTGGTGCCCACGCTCCTGGTGGGCTCGCGCACCGTGGCCTACGCCTGCGCGTCGGAGTCCCAGAACGTCCATCCGCGCCACGACCTGGGCCAGGAGACGCCGGTCCGCGCCCCTGACGCCGCGAACGCGCCGGAGGAGGGCGAGGTCCCGGTGCTCGAGGCCCCGACCCCGCCGCCGCTGCCGCCGCCCGGCTCCGTGCCGGAGTCGAGCCCCGGGCTCTGAAACACGCCCGGACGCGGCGCGCGGTCCTTCACGCGCCGCGCCCGGGATGTCTGTCTAGTCGCCGCGCCGCTTCGAGCGCGTCAGGGCCCAGCCCTGGTTGGACTGGTTGCGCTGCATCCGCTTGTGCGCACGCTGCGCGGCGGCGTCCGTCTGGCGGTGCTGGAAGGCCTGCTCGCGCTGGAGCTTCGCGAAGCTCCAGCGCCGCTCCTCGGAGAGCGTGCCGTCCTCCACCGCCGCTCTCACCGCGCACCCCGGCTCGTTCTGGTGGCCGCAGTCACTGAAGCGGCAGCCGGTGGCCAGCGCGAGCACGTCCGCGAAGGCGTTGGACAGTGCCTCTTCCTCGTCGCCCCACAGGCCCAGCTCGCGCATGCCGGGCCCGTCGATGACGAGACCGCCTTGCTCCAGCACGAACAGCTCGCGGTGCGTGGTGGTGTGCCGGCCCTTGTCTTCCGGACCCACGGGCTGGGTGACGAGCCGCGCGGCGTCCAGCAGCCGGTTGGCGAGCGTGGACTTGCCCACGCCGGACGAGCCCAGCAGCACGCCCGTCCTGCCGGGAGGAAGCCGGGAGCGCACGTCCTCCACGCCCAGGCCCGTTCGCGCGCTCACCGCGAGCACGTCCGTGCCGGGGGCCAGGGCCTCCACCTCCAGGACGCGCTCGGCCGCGTCGTCCGCGAGGTCCGCCTTGCTGAGGAGCACGACGGGCGTGGCGCCGCTGTTCCAGGCCAGGGTGAGGGCCCGTTCGATGCGGCGGGGGTTGAAGTTGCCGTCCAACCCCATGACGAGGAACACCACGTCCACGTTGGCGGCGATGAGCTGGCCGTCGTGCTCGCTGCCCGCCTCACGCCGCTTCAGCAGGCTGCGGCGGGGCAGCACGGCGTGCATCAGCGCCTCGCCGTCACCGGACGCGGGCGGTTGCAGGAGGACCCAGTCGCCCACGGTGGGCAGGGCCTCCGCGCCCTGGGCCTGATGGAGGAGGCGTCCCGAGGCGCGCGCGAGGAAGGCCGCGCCAGCGGTCTGCACGGTGAGCAGTCCCCGCTGCTGGCGCACGACGCGCCCGGGGACGAGGGGAGTGGAGGAGGACGACTGCGAGACGGTGTTGGACAGCGCGAGGTCGAGGTCGGGACCCCAGCCGAGGGTTTCGAGTGACACTTGAGGAACTCCGGGCAGAGCGATGCCCAGGACGCGCGGGAGGGGACTCCGGGGCGCCGGGCGTGAAGGAAGCGGGGCTCGCGCTGCGACGGAAGGCGGTGCTGCTACGACCGGCTCAGCGGATGCGCGCCCGCGTGGCGGACAGGGCCGCGACGACGACAAGGGGCGGAGTCATCAGGACAGGTCTCCTCAAGGGTTCGTGGAACCACCGGCGGTCATCGCCGTTCCAGGCGGGAACCCTAGCAACTCCTGTCGTCCGCTGGCCACCCCCGTGCGTTTTCCCCCTTGAACCTCACGCGACGTGAGGTTGTACCCATCGCATCCAGTCACGCGAAGACCGTGGCTGGAAAGGGGTGAGGCATGCAGCACACGGAGCTGAAGGTAGGGGAGCTGGCCCGGCGTACGGGGCTGTCCATCCGCGCGCTGCACCACTACGACGAGATTGGCTTGCTCAAGCCCTCGGCGCATACGGCGTCGGGGCACCGGCTCTATACGGCGGCGGACATCGCCCGCCTGAGTCACATCCTGTCGCTCAAGCAGCTCGGGTTCTCGCTGGAGGAGATCGCCGGGACGCTGGGCCGGGCGGACTTCTCCGCCCTGCGCGTGGTGGAGCTGCGGCTCCAGCGGGCCCGGGAGCAGCTGGCGGAACAGCGTCAGCTCTGCGACCGCCTGGATTCCCTCGCACGGCAGCTGCGCGCGGCGGAGCCCGTCTCCGCCGACGACTTCCTACAGACCATCGAGGCCATGACCATGTTCGAGAAGTACTACACCCCGGAGCAGTTGAAGGAGCTGGAGGCCCGTCGCAACGCGATGGGTGAGGACGCCATCAAGCAGGTGGAGGCCGAGTGGCCCCGCCTCATCGCGAGCATGCGCGAGCAGATGGAGCAGGGCGCCGACCCCGCGTCCGAGCCGGTGCGCGTGCTGGCCACGCGCTGGCGCGAGCTCGTCCGCGCCTTCACGGGCGGCAACCCCGGCATCGAGAAGTCGCTCCAGACGATGCACCAGCAGGAGCCGCAGGTGGCCCAGCGTCAGGGCCGCGACCCGAAGCTCATGGAGTACGTGGGCCGGGCCATGGCCTGTCTGGACGCGCCGAAGTAAAGCCAGACACGGCGACGGCCGCCAGCGAAGGGCTGGCGGCCGTGGCTGTCATGTCAAGCCATCCAGGCTACTGGCCGCCGATGGAGCCGCCCGTGGTGCCATTGGAGCCGCTGGTGCCGGTGCCGCCCACGCCCCCCATGGTGCCGCCGGAGCCGCTGGTGCCGGTGCCGCCGACTCCGCCCGTACCATTCGTGCCGCTGGTGCCGCCCGTACCGGTGCCGCCCGGGTTGATGACGGTCGAGCCGTTGGACTCGGTGCCGGGCTCGGTGGCGCCGGTGGTGCCGGTGCCCGTGCCGCCAGTGGTGCCGGTGCTGCCGGAGCCGCCAATGGTGCCGGTGTTGCCGGAGCCGCCGACGCCGGTGGTGCTGGTGCCCGCGCCGCCGTAGGTGCCGGTGCTGGTGGAGGGCGACGTGTACGAGCCCGCGCCGGTGGACGGCGCGGTGCTGCCGGTGCCGTAGGTGTCCGTGCTGGAGCCGGTGGTGCCGCTACCCGTGCCGATGCCGCTGGTCCCGGTGCCGCCCGTGCCGGAGGTGCTGCCGCCGGTGGTGCCGGTGCCGGTGGTGCCCGGAGTCGGGTTCACGCCGGTGCCAGAGCCACCCGTGCCGGTGGCGGTGTTGCCGGTCTGCACGCCCGTGGAGTTGGTGGTGCCGGGGGTGACCGTGCCCGTGGCGCCGGCGCTGCCCGTCTGCCCGTTGTTGATCATCTCCGGCGAGCCGCCCGAAGAGCCGGGAGTCGTCCCGGGGCTCGACCCGTCGCCTACCTGTTGGGCGAGCGCGCTGGTGGAGAGCAGGAAGCTGAAGGCCAGTGCCGCGGTGCCAATGGAGCGTCGCATGTGTGGAATCCTTTCCCGTCGCAGGTGGCGTAAAGGTGTGTGCTTCACCGGACAGGACAACCCTCTGGACCCAGCCGGCACATGGCAGGCCGGCAGCTCGCAGATCGTTCATGGGACGAGGCACGCGGGACAGGGCTTGCACGCACGCGCGCCCGGAGCGTCAGGGCGGCCCAGGGCCACACAGGCGAGGTCCGCCGGCAGCCGGTCGGTGGCGTCCGGCGGCGTGGGAAGCGCGGGAAGCTCCCGCAGCGTCATCCGGTACCAGCCCTCCAGCGCGGCCAGGAGCCCCACGAACATGAGGCCTGGCGCGCACAGTCCGAGGCCCACGAGCCGCATCCGCCGACGGAAACGTGATGAGAAAGGCATGCCCTCCACGAATTGCAGGGCGTGGGGCCACGTCCCAGGTGTCCAGCAGACGGGCATTCGTGTCGCGGCGGGCAGTCTTCGCCCCGTTTCTGTGCTGTCCTCCGGTCCAGGAAGGAGCGCGCGTGAGCGGACGGGAAGGGCATCTGGCGGCGGGCCGCAAGAGCGCGCGCCTCGCGCGAAGCGTGAGCGCCCGTGCCTGGCCGCTCACGCTCGTCATCGCCGCGGGCCTGGGCCTGCTGCTCTACGTCTCCACCACCAGCCTGCCGTACCTCATCGCCTCACCCGCCGGGGACGCGCACCTGGGCGCGCTCAATGACTGTCTGGCGCGGCAGCTCAATGGCGCCACGCGGCTGGGCTGGGCCGTGGCGCCGGATGCGTCGCGCGCGGCGGTGTTCGGGCCTCGCGTCGTCGCGGTCTGCGGCGAGGATGGCTCGCACTCGCGCCTGGAGATCCCCGGCGCCACCGCGCTCACCTTCGATGGCGAGCGCCGCCTGTGGGCCGCCGCCGGAGGCCATCTGCTTCGGGAGCGGGGCGGCGCGCTCCTGCCGGTGGGCGACATCACTCCACCGGAGTGGCTGATCGGCCACGCGGGCGGAGTCCTCGCGCTGGATGCCTCCGGGCAGCTCATCTCCGTGGCGACGGATGGCAAGGTGCTGGGCCAGGCGCAGGTGCCGGGTCCGGGAGGCCGTCTGTCCATTGGCCCTGGCGGCGTGCTCGCGGCGGTGGAGTGGGGTGGCGGCGTCATCGTCTACGACGCCCGCACCCTGGAGCTGGTGCGGGCGGAGGCCCCCTGCACCGTGGAGTTCCTGTGGTGGCTCGACACCGCGGATGAGGTCCTGCTGGCCTGTGGCGCCGCCGCTTCCCCGGACGCACCAGGGCCCGCCTCGCTTCGCTTCGATGTCCGCACCGGCGCACGTGAGGAGGTGCCCGCCCGTCCGCGCGCGCCTGCCAGAAGGCTCTCGGGGCGAGCGTTGTATGTGCAGGGGTGCGACGGCTTCCCGTGCACGGCCACGCCTCCCTGAAGCTGTTATGGGGAGGTTCCCGTTCCAGGCCGGTGACACGCCGATTCGGGGCTTCCGGGGATCATGGGGCCTGCGTCAGGGCATGACGTTCAGTGCCCGACACACAGGGCCTTTCCGGCCTGGGTTTACATTCGACAAACCCGCGAACTCATTGGACGTTCCTGGGATCGCGGGCCGGTTTCGCAGTATCGGTCGCAACGCTTCCGCCGATCAGGGGTTTCACTCGTGGACGACACCAAGGTTTCCAGCTCCTCCGCTCCCCGCAAGCGCGCCAACGGCCGAAAGACGGCCGCCACCGCCGCAAGCCAGGAAGCTGGCCCTCCAGGCGCCCGCTCGCAGGGCAACGTCGCGGCCAACCGGCTGAGCAACACGGAGGCGACGCGCGCCGAGCCCGCCCGCCGTGCTCCCGCGCGAGGCCGCAACGGCAACAACCGCCCGGCCGCCGATGAGGGCCTGCGCCCCGGTGGCCCTCCTCCGCTCCAGCAGCTGCTGGCGGCGCTCCGGGCCGTGCAGGGCGGTGACTTCTCCGTGCGGCTGCCGTCGGGCGCGCAGGACGTGGTGATGGATGAGATCGCCCGCGCGTTCAACGCGGTGGTGACGCTCAACTCCACGCTCACCCACGAAATCGTCCGCGTGGAGCGCGTCGTCGGCCGCGAGGGCCGCATGGGCGAGCGCGTGGGCCTGGGCGACGTGCGCGGCGACTGGGCCACCAGCGTCCAGTCCATCAACGCCCTCATCGGCGACCTGGTGCAGCCCACCACGGAAGTCGCCCGCGTGCTGGTGGCGGTGGCCGAAGGCGACCTCACCCAGAAGATGGCGCTGGAGATCGACGGCCAGCCCGTGAAGGGCGAGTTCCTCCGCATCGGCACCACCGTGAACGCGATGGTGGACCAGCTCAACAGCTTCGCTGCCGAAGTGACGCGCGTCGCGAAGGAGGTGGGCACCGAAGGCAAGCTGGGCGGCCAGGCCGACGTGAAGGGCGTGTCCGGCGTGTGGAAGGACCTCACGGACAACGTGAACGTCCTCGCCGGCAACCTCACCGCGCAGGTGCGAAACATCGCGGAAGTCACGACGGCCGTGGCCCGCGGCGACCTGTCCCGCAAGATCACGGTGGACGTGAAGGGCGAGGTGTTGGAGCTCAAGAGCACCATCAACACGATGGTGGATCAGCTCAACAGCTTCGCTTCCGAAGTGACGCGCGTCGCGCGTGAAGTGGGTACGGAAGGAAAGCTGGGCGGTCAGGCCGCGGTGTCCGGCGTGTCCGGCACGTGGAAGGACCTCACGGACAACGTGAACTTCATGGCGTCCAACCTCACGACGCAGGTGCGCGGCATCGTGAAGGTGGTGACGGCGGTCGCCAACGGCGACCTCACCCAGAAGCTGATGGTGCCGTCGCAGGGTGAGATCGCCGCGCTGGGCGCCACGCTGAACAACATGACGGACACGCTCAACGTGTTCGCGCAGCAGGTGACCAGCGTCGCGCGCACGGTGGGCGTGGAGGGCAAGCTGGGCGCCCAGGCCCAGGTGCCCGGCGCCGCGGGGACGTGGAAGGACCTCACGGACAACGTGAACCTGATGGCGTCCAACCTCACCAGCCAGGTGCGCAACATCGCGGAGGTCTCCACCGCCGTCGCCAATGGCGACCTGTCGCGGAAGATCACCGTGGACGTGAAGGGCGAGGTGCTGGAGCTCAAGAGCACCATCAACACGATGGTGGACCAGCTCCGCGCGTTCGCCGCGGAAGTGACTCGCGTCGCGAAGGAAGTGGGTACGGACGGAAAGCTGGGCGGTCAGGCCGCGGTGCCCGGAGTCGGCGGCACGTGGAAGGACCTCACGGACAACGTGAACAGCATGGCCTCCAACCTCACCACCCAGGTGCGAAACATCGCCCTGGTGACGACGGCGGTGGCCACCGGTGACCTGTCCAAGAAGATCACCGTCGATGCTCGGGGCGAAATCCTGGAGCTGAAGAACACCATCAACACGATGGTGGACCAGCTCAACAGCTTCGCCTCCGAAGTGACGCGCGTCGCGCGCGAGGTGGGCACCCACGGCAAGCTGGGCGGTCAGGCGGAAGTGAAGGGCGTGTCCGGGACCTGGAAGGACCTCACGGACAACGTGAACTTCATGGCGTCCAACCTCACCACCCAGGTGCGAGGCATCGCCAAGGTGGTGACCGCGGTCGCCAACGGCGACCTCACCCAGCGCCTGAAGATGGAGGCCAAGGGCGAGGTGGCGGAGCTCGCGGACACCATCAACGCGATGACCCAGACGCTCTCCATTTTCGCGCAGCAGGTGACGGACGTCGCGCGCACGGTGGGCGTGGAAGGAAAGCTGGGCGCCCAGGCCGTGGTGCCGGGCGTCGCGGGCACGTGGAAGGACCTCACCAACAACGTGAACCTGTTGGCGAACAACCTCACCGACCAGGTCCGTAACATCGCGGAGGTGACGACGGCGGTCGCGAAGGGCGACCTGTCCCGGAAGATCACCGTGGACGCGAAGGGCGAGGTGCTGGAGCTCAAGAGCACCATCAACACGATGGTGGACCAGCTCCGCGCGTTCGCCGCGGAAGTGACCCGCGTCGCGAAGGAAGTGGGCACGGACGGCAAGCTGGGTGGTCAGGCCGACGTGAAGGGCGTGTCCGGCGTGTGGAAGGACCTCACGGACAACGTGAACAGCATGGCCTTCAACCTCACCACCCAGGTGCGCGGCATCGTCAAGGTGGTGACGGCGGTGGCCGACGGCGACCTGTCCCAGAAGCTGGTGATGGAGGCCAAGGGCGAAATCGCCGCGCTCGCGGACACCATCAACGCCATGACCCAGACGCTCTCCGTCTTCGCGCAGCAGGTGACGGACGTCGCGCGCACGGTGGGCGTGGAGGGCAAGCTGGGCGCCCAGGCGGAAGTGCCGGGCGTCGCGGGCACGTGGAAGGACCTCACGAACAACGTGAACCTGCTGGCCAACAACCTCACGGCCCAGGTGCGAAACATCGCGGAGGTGACGACGGCGGTCGCGAACGGCGACCTGTCCAAGAAGATCACCGTGGACGCGAAGGGTGAGGTGTTGGAGCTCAAGAGCACCATCAACACGATGGTGGACCAGCTCCGCGCGTTCGCCGCCGAAGTGACGCGCGTCGCGAAGGAAGTGGGCACGGAAGGCAAGCTGGGCGGTCAGGCGGACGTGAAGGGCGTGTCCGGCGTGTGGAAGGACCTCACGGACAACGTGAACGTCCTCGCGGGCAACCTGACGGACCAGGTGCGCAACATCGCCAAGGTGACGACGGCGGTGGCCAACGGCGACCTGTCCCAGAAGATCACCGTGAGCGTGAAGGGCGAGGTGCTGGAGCTGAAGAACACCATCAACACGATGGTGGACCAGCTCCGCGCGTTCGCTTCGGAGGTCACGCGCGTCGGCAAGGAAGTGGGTACGGAGGGCAAGCTGGGCGGCCAGGCCGCGGTGCCCGGTGTCGCGGGCGTGTGGAAGGACCTCACGGACAACGTGAACGTCCTCGCCGCGAACCTCACGGACCAGGTGCGCAACATCGCCAAGGTGACCACGGCGGTGGCCTACGGCGACCTGTCGCAGAAGATCTCCGTGGAGGCGAAGGGCGAAATCCTGGAGCTCAAGAGCACCATCAACACGATGGTGGACCAGCTCCGCGCCTTCGCTTCCGAAGTGACCCGCGTCGCGAAGGAAGTGGGTACGGACGGCAAGCTGGGTGGTCAGGCCGCGGTGCCCGGTGTGGCCGGCACGTGGAAGGACCTCACGGACAACGTGAACAGCATGGCGTCCAACCTCACCAGCCAGGTGCGCAACATCGCGCTGGTGACCACGGCCGTCGCGAACGGCGACCTGTCCAAGAAGATCACCGTGGACGCGAAGGGCGAAATCCTGGAGCTGAAGAACACCATCAACACGATGGTGGACCAGCTCAACAGCTTCGCCTCCGAAGTGACCCGCGTGGCGCGTGAAGTGGGCGCGGAAGGCAAGCTGGGCGGTCAGGCGGAGGTGAAGGGCGTGTCCGGCACGTGGAAGGACCTCACGGACAACGTGAACTTCATGGCCCGCAACCTCACCACCCAGGTGCGCGGCATCGTGAAGGTGGTGACCGCGGTCGCGAATGGCGACCTCAAGCAGAAGCTGGTGGTGGACGCGAAGGGCGAAGTGGCCGCGCTCGCGGAGACCATCAACAACATGACCGACACGCTGGGCATCTTCGCGGAGCAGGTCTCCACGGTGGCCCGCGAGGTGGGCGTGGAAGGGAAGCTGGGCGGCCAGGCCCGCGTGCCCGGTGTGGCCGGCACGTGGAAGGACCTCACGGACAACGTGAACTTCATGGCGTCCAACCTCACCACCCAGGTGCGCGGCATCGTGCGCGTGGTGACGGCGGTGGCCAACGGCGACCTGACCCAGAAGCTCATCGTGGACGCGAAGGGCGAAGTGGCGGCGCTCGCGGACACCATCAACAACATGACCGACACGCTGGGCACCTTCGCGGAGCAGGTCTCCACGGTGGCCCGCGAGGTGGGTATCGAAGGAAAGCTGGGCGGCCAGGCCCGCGTGCCCGGCGCGCGCGGCACGTGGCGGCAGCTGACGGACAACGTGAACCAGCTGGCCGGTACGCTCACCAGCCAGCTGCGCGCCATCTCCGACGTGGCCACCGCCGTGACCAAGGGCGACCTGACCCGCAGCATCACGGTCGTTGCCGAGGGCGAGGTCGCGGCGCTGAAGGACAACATCAACCAGATGATCGTCAACCTGCGTGAGACGACGCAGAAGAACCAGGAGCAGGACTGGCTCAAGACGAACCTGGCGAAGTTCAGCGGCATGATGCAGGGCCAGAAGTCCCTGGACGCCGTCAGCCGCCTCATCATGAGCGAGCTGACCCCGCTGGTGTCCGCGCACCACGGCGCCTTCTTCCTCGCCGACCTCGAGGGCGGCATCCCGTCCCTCAAGCTCACCAGCACCTACGCGTACCGCGAGCGCAAGCACCTGGCGAACCGCTTCCGGCTGGGTGAGGGCCTCGTCGGCCAGTGCGCGCTGGAGAAGAAGACCATCCTGCTGACGCGCGTGCCGTCGGACTACATCACCATCTCCTCCGGCCTGGGCGAGTCCGCGCCGCTCAACATCATCGTCCTGCCCGTCCTCTTCGAGGGCGAGGTGAAGGCCGTCATCGAGCTGGCCTCGTTCCACCCGTTCGTCGCCATCCATCAGATCTTCCTGGATCAGCTGACGGAGAGCATCGGCGTGGTGCTCAACATGATCATGGCGAACATGCGCACGGAGACCCTGCTCTCCGAGTCGCAGCGCCTGACCCAGGAGCTCCAGAGCCAGTCGCGCGAGCTCACCCAGCAGCAGGATGAGTTGAAGCGCACCAACATCGAGCTGGAGGACAAGGCGAAGGAGCTGGCGGACCAGAACACCCGCGTGGAGGAGAAGAACCGCGAGGTGGAGCTGGCGCGCGTCAGCCTGGAGGAGAAGGCGGAGCAGCTCACCATCATCTCCAAGTACAAGAGCGAGTTCCTGGCCAACATGAGCCACGAGCTGCGCACGCCGCTCAACTCGCTGCTCATCCTCGCGAAGCTCCTGTCGGACAACAAGGACGGGAACCTGTCCAACAAGCAGGTGGAGTACGCGAACACCATCTACGCGTCCGGCGGGGACCTGCTCAGCCTCATCAACGAGATCCTCGACCTGTCCAAGGTGGAGGCGGGCAAGATGCAGGTGGAGCCCCGGGACATCGTCCTCACGGAGCTCAACCAGTTCATCGACCGCAGCTTCCGCCCGGTGGCGGACCAGAAGGGCCTCACCTTCCAGGTGGAGGTGCTCCCGGGCACGCCGCGCCACGTGCGCACGGACCCGCAGCGGCTGCAGCAGGTGCTCAAGAACCTGCTCTCCAACGCCTTCAAGTTCACCGACGAGGGCGGCGTGAAGCTCTCCGTGCGCCTGGCGGACAAGGGCATCCGCTTCGACCACGAGGCGCTGCGCCGCTCGCGCCATGTGCTGGCCTTCGCGGTGAAGGACACGGGCATCGGCATCGCCAAGGACAAGCAGCGCATCATCTTCGAGGCGTTCCAGCAGGCGGACGGCTCCACCGCGCGCAAGTACGGCGGCACCGGCCTGGGCCTGTCCATCAGCCGCGAAATCGCCAAGCTGCTGGGCGGCGAGATCCGCCTGGAGAGCGAGCCGGGCAAGGGCAGCACCTTCACCCTCTACCTGCCGCCGGAGTACCAGGGCGCGGACGAGGAGGGCGGGCAGGGCAACGAGCAGGCCGCTCGCGCGGTGGGAGCCCTGCCGGAGACGCTCGCCGCCCCGTCCACGTCCGGCATCGTCACGGCGACGCCGCCGCCGCTCGCGCCGCCGTCCCTGGTGGCCGAGCCCCAGGCCCACGTGCTGGACGCCGCGCTGCCCCCCCAGGTGGAGGGCTCACACACGCCCGTCGTGGTGGAGGACGACCGCGAGCTCATCCGCGAGGGTGACCGCACCTTGCTCATCATCGAGGACGACCTGAAGTTCGCCCGCATCATGGTGCAGATGGCGCGCGAGAAGGGCTTCAAGGCCCTGGTCGCCACGCGCGGTGACAGCGGCCTGTCCATGGCGCACGAGTACCAGCCGGACGCCGTCACCCTGGACATCCAGCTGCCCGTGGTGGACGGCTGGAGCGTGCTGGACCGCCTCAAGCGCAACCCGCGCACGCGCCACATCCCCGTCCACATCATCAGCGTGATGGACAAGCACCTGGGCAACACCCAGGGCGCGTTCGGCTACCTGACCAAGCCCGTGAGCAAGGAGGGGCTGGAGCGCGTCTTCGGCCAGCTGTCGCGCTTCCTGGAGCGCCGCGAGCGCCGCCTGCTCGTCATTGAAGACGACGACGTGCAGCGCAGCAGCCTCACCCAGCTGCTCAGCGACGGCGGTGACGTCGTCGTCACCGCGGTGGCGTCCGGCCAGGAGGCCCTCTCGAAGCTGGAGGAGAACGAGTACGACTGCCTCGTCATCGACCTCCTGTTGCCCGACATGGACGGCATCAAGCTGGTGGAGGAGGTGAAGACGCAGCAGCGCTTCCGCGACCTGCCCATCGTCGTCTACACCGGCCGGGAATTGACGCCCAAGGACGAGGCCCGTCTGCGGCGTTACACCGGCAGCGTCATCCTGAAGAGCGGCGCGAAGAGCCCCGACCAGCTGCTCAGCGACACGGCGCTCTTCCTGCACCGCCTGGACGAGAACCTCCCGGCGCGCGCGCGCGCGGCCCTGGCGCAGCGCAATGACCAGGACGCACCGCTGGCCGGCAAGAAGGTGCTGCTGGTGGATGACGACATGCGAAACATCTTCGCGCTCACCAGCGTGCTGGAAAATCACAGCATGCAGGTCGTCTTCGCGGAGAACGGGCGGGCTGCCATTGAGATGCTCGGCCAGCACCCCGACGTGGACGTCGTGTTGATGGACGTGATGATGCCGGAGATGGATGGCTATGAAACCATGCGTGCCATCCGCAAGGACCCCAAGTACGCCAGCCTCCCCATCATCGCCGTCACCGCGAAGGCGCTGAAGGACGACCGTGAGAAGTGCATGGCCGCCGGTGCGAGTGACTACCTGCCCAAGCCGGTGGATACCGACAAGCTGCTGGAACTGGTCCGGCTGTGGGTGAGTGCTTGATACTCAACGAGGGCGATCCATCCTCGTGCCCCCTTTGCACTTCCGTCTGGAAGGGGGCGGCCCTAGCCTTGTTCGCCGTGTATCGGGTCCCCTGACCCACGCGCTCCCCCACCGCGCACATGAACTCCACTGAGCACACTCCGGAACGTCCCCAGGAAGCCGCGGCGAGCCCCCGCGCGGCCATCCTGATGGTGGACGACCATCCGGCCAACCTGTTGGCGCTGGAAGCCATCCTCGAGCCGCTGGGCCAGGAGCTGGTGAAGGCGACCAGCGGCGAGGAGGCGCTCAAGCAGCTGTTGCAGCGCGACTTCGCGGTCATCCTGATGGACGTGCAGATGCCGGGGCTGGACGGGTTCCAGACCGCGGCGCTCATCAAGCAGCGCGAGCGCACGCGCACCATCCCCATCATCTTCCTCACCGCGCTCAGCCGTGACGCGGCGCATGTCTTCAAGGGCTATGCGCACGGCGCGGTGGACTACCTGCTCAAGCCCTTCGACCCGGAAATCCTCCGCTCGAAGGTCAGCGTCTTCGTGGACCTGTTCCTCAAGGAGCAGCAGCTCCAGCGCCAGGCGGCCCTGCTGCGCCAGCGCGACCGCGAGGCCCTGGAGCGCCAGAGCGCGCTGCGCTACCGGCGGCTCACGGAGGCCCTGCCGGAGCCCATGTGGGCGGCTCGCGCGGATGGGTCGCTGACGTACGCCAACCGCGCCTGGCGGGAGTACAGCGGCCACCACGAGGGGTATGAGCTGTCGCTCTCCTCGTTCCTCATGGACGTGCACCCGGCGGACCGCGAGCGGATGCGCACGGTGTGGAGCGACGGGGTGGTGCAGGTGCAGAGCAGCACGCAGGAGTTCCGGCTGCGGCGCAAGGACGGCGTCTACCGCTGGCACCTGGCGCGCGCGGTGCCCGAGCACGACGAGCACGGGCAGCTGGTGGGGTGGCTGGCCATCGCCACGGACATCGACGACAAGCGGCGCGCGGAGGAGGCGCTGGGGCGCTTCAAGACGACGCTGGACGCCACGCTGGACTGCGTCCTGATGTTCACCCCGGACACGCTCACGCTCGCGTACGCGAACGCGGGCGCGGCCAAGCAGCTGTCCTCCACGGTGGAGGAGCTGGTGGGCCTGTCGGTGCTGGAGGTGGAGAGCGCCTTCGACGAGACGGGCTTCCGCAAGCTCCTGGCGCCGCTGATGTCCGGCACGCTGCCGTCGCAGACGTATTCCACCAACCACCGCCGCCGCGACGGTTCGGAGGTGCCGGTGGAGGTGGTGCTCCAGTACGTGGCGGAAGGGGAGGGCCCCGGCCGCTTCATCTCCGTGGCGCGCGACATCACCGAGCGCCAGCGCGCGGAGACGGCGCTGCGGCTGGCGAGCGAGGCGAAGGACGCGTTCCTGGCCGCCGCGAGCCACGAGTTGCGCACGCCGCTGGCCGCGGCGAAGGGGCACGCGCACCTGGCGCTGCTCAAGCTGGGTGGGCAGACGGAGGCGGGCCCCGGCAAGTCGCTGCAAATCATCAACCGGCAGATCGACCGCATGGCGAAGCTGGTGGAGGACCTGCTGGACATCAGCCGGCTGCAGGCGGGGCGGCTGTCATTGGAGCTGGAGCCGTTTGATTTGTCGCAGCTGGTGCTGGAGACGCGGGACCGCATGGCGGTGCTGTCGCAGACGCACGAGCTGAAGGTGGAGGTCCCCGAGCACCTGGAGGGCACGTGGGACCGGGGGCGGTTGGATCAGGTGCTGACGAACCTGCTCTCCAACGCCATCCGCTATTCGCCGGAGGGCGGCCAGGTGCTGGTGCGCCTGGTGGCGGAGGGTGACAGCGGCGTGCACCTGTCCGTGAAGGACCAGGGCGTGGGCATCCCCAGCGAGAAGCAGCGCCTCATCTTCGAGCGCTTCGGCCGCGCGCACGGCAGCAAGTACGGCGGGCTGGGCCTGGGGCTCACCATCAGCCAGGGCATCGTGGAGCAGCACGGGGGCCGCATCTGGGCGGAGTCCACGGGCACGGTGGGCCAGGGCTCGACCTTCAACGTCTGGCTGCCCCGGCGCACGGAGGCCCAGGCGGCGACGCCGACGGAGTCCTCGCGCACGCCGAGCTAGAGGAACCGCCGGAGCCACTGGTTCGTGTCGTGTTGGAAGGGGAGGAGCTCTTCGCCTTCGTACTGGAAGAGGAAGGGCTCCATCAGGCGGGCCAGCGCGCGGTACTGGGGCGGGATGGCCTTCGCCTGCGTGTCGATGGGGTCAGGCCATTCGTCCAGGGCGACGAGCACGCGGTCACCGTCCACGGGGAGCAGGGAGACCTCCGGGAAGGGGAGCGCGTTCCGGAGCGCGTCGATGCCGCCCAGCTGTCCCAGCAGGGGCTGGCCCAGGAACGTGAGCCAGGCGGGTGCCAGGGCGCGGGTTCCGATGATGGGGCCAAAGTCTTCGATGTTGTGAAGGTCCAGCCCCGGATACCGCACGAGGAGGGCTTCGATCAGATCTGCCCTCGCGGAGCTCCAGTGGCTTCCCGGAGAAATGATGGCGAAGCTGGCGTACCCGAAGCTGAAGGGCAGCTCTTGAGCCAGTTCCAGCGCAAGGGTGCGAAACGAGGCTGCTCCGTTCTCTTGTAGGTATTCGGTGGGAAACGTGAATGACGCCGAGCCGAAGGGAGCATTGCCGAAAGGATTGTTGCTGGACCAGCCTGCGTATTCGAAGGCGTAGCCACTGGAAACCTCTCCTCCCCCTGGGCTTTCCATCAGCAGCGCTCGTCCGCTGTAGCCCGAGGGGCGCTCAATCATCTGCTGGCGAGCGACCTCCCAGCCCCTGTCGTCGAGTTCCAGGATGTCGCCATCGTCCGCCCCGTACCAACCTAGCGAACCAGGGGGAATAGCCTGACGGTAGCGCTGCAATGCACGCCACACCGCCAGCGCGACCTCCTTGTGTTCGTGCTGGGTGAAGAGGCTGAGGACGACGCCATCGCGAGCTGCGGGAACGGGAGGCTCGCCTTTCGACCACAGGCGGATGACTGGGTAGTCCTTCGTCATGGCTTCACCTCTCGATTCCTCTGCGGGGCGAAACGAGCAGGGCCTGTCCCCCCAATGCGTTCTGATAAAGGGTTTTCTGAGACATGTCTTCGTAGGGGCTGCCCCGGCCGTACTGAGTCCACTGTGGCAGGTTGGTGTCCGGACACGGGAACTTGAAGTCCAGGGTGAGCGCGGACTTGAGCAGGTTGCGGTCTCCGTGGAGGACGAGGTCCGGCTTGATGGTGCCCCGGAGTTCGTCGGTGCAGCCGTCGGCGATGAGCTGAGCTTCCTTCTCACGGCTGATGGTCTCCACCATCCGTGCATGGGGGTAGTAGCGGTAGCGCTGCTCGATGCTGAAGGGCGCGGGCCACAGCTCCTTCAACACTTCCTCCGCGCACTGAAGTGCGAGCACGTGCTTCTGCTTGCCGAGTTGCATGGCCCGCGTCACGGGCTTGCCGCAGCGGTCCTGCTCCACCACCTCCGCGCACTCCTGACGCGTCGGAGATCGGTTTTCGAAGTAGCGCGCGTTCCCCAACTGCTCGGCCTGGACGGCACATGCGGCGAGCTGCCTCTCCAGCTCATCCGCGTCGTGGTCCTGCTGCATCAGCGCGAGCACGGCCGGTGGGATGGCCCGGACCATCGGGGACGCCATGGCCTGGGTCGCGGCCCGCGCGGACGCTTGCTCCGCCACGTAGGCCGCGTGCCGTGCCTTCGCGGCGGTCTCCGTGTCCACGAACCGCAGGTTCCCATGCCGTGAACCGCCGGCACACGCCGTGAGCAACACACAAAACACCCAGAGACTCATCGCGGGACGCACGTGCCGGACTCTATTGCCTCCTCGGGCTTCGGCGATGTCATCAGGGGCTCGCGGTGCGCTGGGAACCCTGGTGTAGTAGATGTTTCACGGGACACGCCCTGATACATTGGGAGCACGGACATTGGATGCTCGGCACGGTTGGATTTCCCCCACGCTCCTGACGCAGGCCTGCGCTCGGGGCCGGGCACTCCCAAGTTGGTTGCGTGTCCGGTTCGAGCGCGCCTTCGGGGCCGACCTGAGCGCTGTGCGCCTGCACGAGCATCCCCTGGTCGCGAGCCTGGGGGCACAGGCCCTGTGCTGGGGAGAGCAGATCCTCTTCGCTCCGGGTGCGCTGGAACTCGACCTGTCTCGCGGGACCCGGATCCTCGCGCATGAGCTGGTGCATGTGCTGCAACAGCGCGCGGGGCGCGTCCCTCACGGAAACGGTGGGAACGGGCTGCTCGTGGATGAAGCCCTGGAAGCAGAGGCCGAGGCCCTGGCGGCGCAGGCCCTCTCGGGGGAGCGTGCGCACCTCACGGCTTCCTGGGCGCGGACTTCACCGACTCCCGCGCTTCAGGCGTACCACGTCATCCAGAACGCCCAGTTCGTCGCCCAGGACGTCAGTCTCCACAACGCCATCTTCGAAACCCAGCGGGACGGACTGCGGCCCCACCCCTACCCGAAGACGCACGGCGACAGCTTCCTCGTCGACGCCGGGACGGCGAACGTCATGGTGCGGGCGCACAACCAGGTCGCGCTCCGGTTCTCGGATGACAACGAGCTCGCCATCGAGGACACCGACACCCGCCACGAACAGCCCAAGCACTTCTTCGCCACGGACCGCGCCATCGACCGGTGCAACCGCGCGTTGAGGTCCGCGGGCTCCAGCTATCGGATCGCCAAGGTCCCCGGGCCGCGCTACCTGGAAATCGGTCCTCCCGCGCAGCCGGGCTGCCTGCCCTTCCTGCGCGGCCCTGGACCCAAGCGGCTGTTCCAGGTGGCGATGTCCGAGAACGGGCAGCTGGAGCCCACCGTGTCGCAGAACTGCAACGAAATCTCCGGCAAGGTCATGGGGGAGCAGCAGGACTCACAGCGCACCGTGAGGCTCAAGCAGTCCGGCAACCAGCTCTTCCTCAATCTCCCGCGCTGGCAGCTCGGAGGCTGGGCCCCCGCCTTCCCGGCCCATGGCGACATCCCCTTCCGGCTGGCGGTGCTCATCACCACGTTCCTCTTCCACGGACAGGGCGAGGGCCCCAACGCCGCCGCGGCCCGGCAACGCGCGGTCAACGACTACCAGGTGGGATTGCAGAACGCGCTGGCGGGAGCCAATACCCCCAATGCCCAGATGGCGGCGCTCGCGGGCTACAACGGCCCCATTGGCCGCAACTATGGCCGGCTGGTGAACCGGGTCCGGGCCAATGCCCCCATGACGCTCAACGGCGTCAACCTCAACGGGCCGACCCTCAGCGCACGTTACGAGCAGCTCCTCTTCCGTCTGGGCCTCAATGCCCATGCGGACCCGCGGGTGGGCGATGCGTTCCAGACGTACTCCGTGGGCGCCATGGAGCGTTATCAGGATGCCCAGCTGCGCAACTGGATGCGGATGCGGGACGAGGTGGCTCCCCGCCCGGTGGCGCCCATTCCCCCACCTGTCTACTGCGAACCGGTGTGGGAGTATCACTGGGGCGGGGTGGTCGCGGAGAGCGGCGCGGACCGCATCACCTTCGAGAACTACGCCCGCAACTACGAGGACCGCGACGGTCCCCAGCTCCATGGCAGCGAGTCCCGCTCGTTCTTCCAGATGACCCGCGTGCCCACCGGGGTCAATGATCCGCTCATCGCCCAGTCCTGGCACGAGAGCTGCTACGCCCACGGCTTCGCCAATGCCCTGACGCTGTGCGTCTCCAAGATCAGCCGCTGTGGGCGCTGAACCGGCTCACCGCTTCCCGCGGGCCAGCAGCATCACCGCGACCAGGATGGCGCTCATCGCGCCCCAGGTCATGGGGCCCAGCGTCTCTCCCGCGAACACCACGCCCAGCAGCACCGCCACCGCCGGGTTCACGTACGCATAGCTCGTCGCGAGCGCCGGCCTCGCGTGCTTCAGCAGATAGCCATACGCGCTGAACGCCACCAGCGAACCGAACACCACCAGATACACGAACGACACCATCGCGCGCGGGGGCACCGCGTCCGCCATCCGCTCCCCCAGCGCGAAGCTCAGCGCCATCATCATCACGCCCGCGCTCAACATCTGCGTCGCCGGCGCCATCAACCCCGAGGGCATCGGCAACTTCCGGCTCCACACCGACCCGAAGGCCCACGCCGCGGGCGCCACCACCACCGCCAGCGCCGCCACGCCTCCGCCGCTCATGTCCCCGCCCAGGTTGAGCAGCGCCACCCCCGCGAACC
>NZ_RAVY01000165.1:0-21635 GCF_003611625.1 Corallococcus sp. CA054B | reverse complement strand
GGGCTGGATGGGGCCTGGGGGCAACCTCGCGAAAATGCGACGTCCGGTGGCAGGCGTGAGGCTTGCTGCCGGGCGTCGTCATGCGCTTCGAATTCGAGCACCTGGGCACCCCCACCCCGTTCGAGCTGACCGAGGGCCACCACCTCCTGGGGGGCGGCCCCGACGACCATGTCCACCTGGAGGGCCTTCCTCCAGGCCTGTTGACCCTGCGCATCGACTCCGGGCGCCTCATGGTGGAGGCGGTGCGCAGCTTCACCGTGAACGCGGTGCGCGTGCTGCCCGGCGTGTCGCGCCTGGTGGTGCCTGGCGAGGTGCTGGGCCTCCCGGACGGCATGTGCCTGCGCGTGCTCGCCGAGCCGAGCGCCCCCGGGCGCTGCGTGGGCACCGTCGCGGTGCTCAAGGGCCTGCTCACGGATGCGGACGCCCCGCCGTCCCGCGCCGCCACCCTCACCTGCCTCACCGGACTGGACGTGGGTCGCTGTCACGCGCTCGCGGAGGTGTGCACGGACATTGGCCGGGGCGACGGTGCGGCCCTGCGGCTGCGCGACCGGGCCGTGTCGCGGATGCATGCGCGGATCCGCCGCGAGGACCCGGGCTTCTTGCTGGAGGACCTGGGGACGCCCAACGGCGTGTTCCTCAACGGCGTGAGGCTGGAGGCCCCCGCGCCCCTGATGGATGGAGACGTCGTGGAGCTGGGGCGCTCGCTGCTCCGCTTCCAGGCGGCGTTCGATGAGGCGTCAGGGGAGGCGCGGCCCGTGCCCCGGCCGGTGGCCACCGTGGAGGAGCCCGCGGAGGCAGCAACGCCGCGGCCTCCCGAAGGAGGGCCGCGGCGCCTGGAGGGATGGATCATCGCCGGGGCCGTCGCGCTGGCCCTGGGGGCGCTGCTCGTCACCTCCCTGGTGGCGGCGACCGGCTGAGGAAGCGCGCGCCCTACGCCGGCAGGGGCGAGAGGCCCGCGCGCTCCACCAGGAGCCGGGCCAGGTGCCGGTGGTGACGGAAGAAGCTGGTGAAGTGCACGAAGCCCTGGCTGCCCCGGATGGCGTAGACCGTCACCGGCCCGGGGAGGACATCCAGCTTGCGGATGTCCGCAAAGGAGAAGCGCCGGGTGCGCACCATGCCCCGGCAGGTGATGCCCCGCGAGTCCACTTCAATGCGGGTGCGGCCGTAGTAGGTGACGGCCACTCCGAAGAAGACGACGAAGAAGGCCGCGGACAGGAACGTCTGCAGGGGCACGCCGTCGAAGTGGAACAGCCAGGCGAAGATGCCCAGCCATAACAGGCCTGCCGCCGCCATCACGGCGGCGAGCACCCTGCGAGGGCGAAAGACCTGGTGCGGCTGCTTCCCCTCCACCGTCCGATCGCGTCCGTCCATGCCCTATAAAATAGTGGGCCGGACAGTCCCTCGGACCATGCCCGTCTGCTCTCCAGGCAGACGGTCAGCGCAGGCGCTCGGCCTTCTGGCGGGACTCCTCTTTCAGCTCGGGTCGCACGTCGGCGGCGGTGGAGCGTGCGTAGCGCGCGTAGAGGTCGCGGGCCTCCAGGTTGCGGCCCAGCGCGCGGTACGCCTCCGCGAGCCCGTACAGCGGCGAGGCCGCGTCCGGCTCCAGCTTCAGCGCGAACTGGTAGTCCGCCGCGGCCTCCGCGTAGCGCCGCAGCCCGATGTTGGCGCTGCCCCGCGCGATGTACGCCACGGTCAGGAGCGGCTCCTGCTGAAGGGCCTGCGTCAGCGTCTGGAGCGCGGGCCCGTAGGCGCGCTGGCTGATGTGCTGGACGCCCTGCTCGTAGGCGCGGCGCGCCTGCGCCCGCGTCGTGTCCGCCACGGGGCCCGAGCCGGGCGGCTGCCCCACGGCCTGCGGCGACGCTCCGAGCTCGCCCTGCTTCACGCGCGCCCGGGTGATGTTGTCCTGCGCGCTCTGACGGATGGCGGCGTCCTGGGTGAGGCGCGACGCGGCCTCCCACTCCTCGATGGCGCGCGCGTAGTAGCCGAGCACCGCCAGCGCGTTGCCCAGCTTGAAGCGCGCCTCCACGTGATCCGGGGCCGCGTGCTCCGCGTCGAGGAAGGCGAAGGCCGCCTCGCGGTAGCGGCGCTCGCGCATCAGCGCGTCTCCGTCGCGGATCCGCGTGGCCGCCAGCACGGCTTGCGACGTGCGCTGGGGCTGGGACTCCACCGCACCTGGAGGCGTGTCAGTGGACGGGGCCGGTGCGCGCGCGGCCTGGGCGGCGGGCTTCGCCTCGGGGGCCGGGGGCTGGGCGCTCGTTCCCTGGGCCCAGGCCGGCCCCGCCAACGTGCCGAGCCACACCACCGCCGAGACCCCGAGCTGGAACCTGCGCGTGCGAACCATGTCCCTCTCCCGTCCTGGCCCCCGGCGGGCCAGGACCACTGCGGCCTGCGTCCTTCCTAGCTGCGGAAGGGGTTCTGCAGGAGCACCGTCTCGCCGCGGTCGGCGCCCACGGAGACGCACACCACGGGCACGCCGCTGACCTCTTCCACGCGGCGCACGTAGCGCTTGGCGGCTTCCGGCAGCTCGTCGAAGGTGCGCACGCCGGCGATCTTCTCGTCCCAGCCGGGCAGCGTCTCGTAGATGGGCTTCACGCGCTCCAGGTCCTCGTAGTCACCGGGCAGCTCGGTGACGCGCTGGCCGTCCAGCTCGTACGCGTTGCAGATGCTGAGCGTCTTGATGCCGCTGAGCACGTCCAGCTTGGTGAGCGCCAGGCCCCACAGGCCGTTGACTCGCACCGCGTAGCGCAGCACCACGCCGTCCAGCCAGCCGCAGCGGCGCGGGCGGCCCGTGGTGGCGCCGAACTCGTCGCCCACCTTGCGCAGCCGGTCTCCCAGCTCGTCGCTGAGCTCCGTGGGGAACGGGCCTCCGCCGACGCGCGTGGTGTACGCCTTGCTGATGCCCATCACCTTGTCGATGGTCGTGGGGCCCAGGCCCGAGCCCACCGCGGCGTTGCCCGCCACACAGTTGGAGCTGGTGACGAACGGATAGGTGCCGTGGTCCACGTCCAGGAGCGTGCCCTGCGCGCCCTCGAAGAGGATGCGGGCGCCGCGGCGGACCTGCTCGGAGAGGAAGAGGGACACGTCGTGCACGTAGGGGCGCAGCCGGTCACCCAGGGCGGAGAACTCCGCCAGGATCTGCGGCGTCTCCAGGGTCGGCACGTCCACGCCCGCCCGGGCGCAGAGGTCCTTCAGCTCCTCCAGCGCGCCGGGGAGGCGCTCGTCGATGCGGCGGCGCAGGCGCTCCGGGTGGAGCAGGTCGCGCACGCGGATGCCCCGGCGGGCCACCTTGTCCTCGTACGCCGGACCGATGCCCCGCCCCGTGGTGCCGATGGCGCTGCCGCCGCGGGCCTTCTCGCGGAAGCTGTCCAGCAGCTTGTGCCACGGGAAGATGACGTGGGCGTTGTCGGAGATGAGCAGCTGCGCGTCATCCTTGAGGAAGCCGCGCGGCTTGAGTGCGTCAATCTCCCGGACGAGGACGGCGGGATCCACCACCACCCCGTTGCCAATGACACACGTCTTGCCCGGATGAAGGATGCCGGACGGAATCAGGTGCAGGACGGTCTTCTGCCCGCCCACCACCAGCGTGTGGCCCGCGTTGTTGCCGCCCTGGAATCGGACGACCACCTGGGCGTGCTCGGTGAGAAGGTCGACGACCTTGCCCTTCCCCTCATCTCCCCACTGCGCTCCGATGACGACGACATTCGGCATGGTGCCCGCCGCTTAGCACGCGGGAGGGGCCGGGTGACAGTGTTCCGCGAAGCCGCAGTGAAGGGCCTGGCAGGCCGCTTTGTCCCACCCCGGCCATGCCCGTGACATTTCGGCCTGGACAAGCGCTCGGACGCCCTCGGCCAGCCGGCGCACCGCCCTGGCGTCCGCGGATCCGGCCGGGAGGAACTCCGGCTCCGGGGAGGCGTCCCCCAGGAAGGCCACGCCCACCCGCACCGGCACCCCGTCGCGCACCATCCTCGCGGACGCCAGGGACAGGGCCGTCAGCTCATGGGCGCACGCGGCCGGGCCCCGGGGGTGGCGAGCGCCCGGGCGCAGGAGCACCGCCACGGCCTCACCGTCCGGCGATTCCCAGAGCAGATCCACGGCGCCCTCCACGCTGGCGGCGTCGTCCAGGTCCAGCACGAAGTCCAGGCCCCGGTGGATGGTGGACGCGGGCGCCACCGCGAGCTGGCGGGCGAACGTCGTGTCCAGGAAGCGCTCCACGGTGGCGAGCACCTCTCCCAGGTCGTCCTCGTCCGGATCCCGGCCCGCGCTCCGAAGCAGGTTCTCCAGGTGCGCGCGCCGCTCGGAGGCCTCCGCGTCCGGTCCCGCGAGTGACAGGTCCACTTCACGTAACAGCCGCGTGACGAGCCGGTCCGGCCGCTCCACGGGCAGCCAGCCATCGGGCTCCACGAAGAGGGGCGCGGCGCGCACGGAGGACTCCCACGGCTCGGCTCCGACGGCGAGCCCCAGCCGGTGGAGCTGGTGGTAGCGGCGCGGGCAGGTGAGGAAGTCCTGGACCGCGCGCACGCTGGCGACCACCGGGGCGTCGGTGAACACGGCGGCACCGGCACCGGAGGCTTCGTCGGACATCCGCTCCAGCGCGGACTCCAGGCGGATCCGCGCCTGTTCCAGCTGCTCCTCCGTGGGCGGCTCCGGATCCGCGGGCGGTGGCAGCTGCTCCACGTCCACGTCGTTGGCGAGCGCGCGCAGGTCCGGATCCACGTCCAGCCGGCGGTCCACGCGGTGCCACCACGTGTCGGTGCCCGCTCGCTTCTCCTCGCCGCCGGACAGCACGAGCAGGTCCTTGGCGCGCGTGAGGGCCACGTAGAGCAGGCGCAGGTACTCGGCGTCCTCGCGGGCCTTCAGCTCGGCGCGCACGGCCTCGAAGCGCTCGGAGGTGAAGGTGTCCAGCGAGTCCGGCATCCACGGCCGCAGGGCCAGGCCGAAGGAGCGTTCGAAGTACGCCCTCGCGGACGTGGTGCGCCGGCGTCCGCCCATGCCGGGCACGATGACCACCGGCCACTCCAGGCCCTTGGCGCGGTGGATGGTGAGCAGCTGCACGGCGCGCGGGTCGCCCTCGTCCAGCAGGTCCGCCTGGGCCTCGTTGGGGTCGGAGTCCGCCAGCTGGCGCAGCTCGCGCGCGAAGGCCACGCAGCCTCCCGTGCCGCGCTCGTCCCTGCGCGCCGCCAGCGACAGGAGCTTCTCCACGTTCGCGCTCGCCTGCTCCGCGTAGGGAGAACCCGCGAGCGCTTCACGGTAGCCCGTCGCGTCCAGCGCGGCCTGCAAGAGGGCATGCACGCCCAGCCGATCCCTTTCGCGCCGCAGCACGGGGATGAGCTCCAGGAAGCGCGAGAGCCGCGACTGCTCGCGCGCGGACATGGCGGCGCGGACCTCTTCATCCACCAACCGGGGTGAGCCGAGCGACAGCGGCAGATCCCCCGCCAGCCGGAACAGCGACGCGTCCGACAGGCCCACCAGCGGCGAGCGCAGCACCGCGGCGAACGCCAGCGCGTCGTCCGCGTCCGCGAGCAGCGCCAGCAACGAGGCGAGGTCGCGCACCTCCTGGGCCCCGTAGAACCCGCGGCCTCGCAGCACCCGGTGCGGCACGCCGTGGCGGATCAACGCCTGCCGGTACTCCTCCAGGTGCGTGAAGGTCCGGAAGAGGATGGCCACGTCGCCGCCGCGCGCGGGACGCAGGCCCTTCTTGTCCTCCGCCATCACCGTTGGCGGCGCACCCGGCGCGAGCATCACCCGCAGCCTGCGGGCCACCGCGTCCGCTTCGTACTCGCGCAGCTCCGGGGCGGTGTCGGCCTCCGGCAGGGTGAGCCGCTCCACCACGGGCCCTTCGGCCAGATCCGGGCGCGTGGGTGACAGGTCGTCCGTCTCGGGTTCGTAGACGACCTCGAAGGGACGGGGCGTCTCCTCCTTCGCCACGAGCAGCCCGGCGAACGCGCGGTTGAAGAAGGACAGGACCCCGGGCAGCGAGCGGTAGTTGTTCTGGAGGAAGCCGCGCATGCCGCCCTCGGCTTCAATCTTGTCCGCGAGGACCTTGAACACGGACACGTCCGCGCCACGGAACTCGTAGATGGACTGCTTGCGGTCACCCACCGCGCACAGGAACGCGGGCTCCAGCGGCAGCGAGGCCACGAGGTCCGCGTCCGGCGCCAGCTCGCGCGGGCCGCCTTCGCGCTTCTCCGACAGGAGCAGCACCAGCTCCAATTGCAGACGGTTGGTGTCCTGGAACTCGTCCACCAGCAGCGCGCCCAGCCGCTCCTGCACCTGCTGCCGGAACTCTGGATGGTCGCGCAGCAGGTCGCGCGCCTTCACCAGCAACGAGGTGAAGTCGAACACGTTGCGCCGGGTCAGCTCCGCGTCGTGCCGCTCCTCCACCTGGGTCAACAGGTCGCGGAAGGTCGCCTCGAAGGGGGCCGTGCGCCACGCGGCGTAGGCATCCTCCAGCCGCCGCACGGAGCCGTCGCTCTTGCCCTTCACCTTCCAGAGCAGCTCCTTCAGGCACGCGCCCGCGCCCTTGCGCAGGTTGGCCAGGCTGCGCGGCTCCGACAGCAACACGTTGCGCAGCGTCGGGAAGTGGGCCGGCTGCATGAACGTGTCCGGCGTCATCCCCTTCAACGGGGGCTCGCACGCGTTCAGCAGCGTGCTCCACTCGCCCTTGGTGTCCTGGGCGCGGGCCTCCATGCACAGGCGGCGGCAGTCCTCGATGAGGGCTTCGAGCTGCGCCTTGTCCGCCACGCCGTCGCCCACGCGCGCCGTGGCGGCCTTGAGGCCCTCTTCGCGCAGCGTGCCGTAGACGTCCATCAGCGCGGCCACGAGCCCGTCGGAGAAGCCGGAGCCGGAGAAGCCCAGCTCCGCGCACAGCTCGCGCACGCGCGCGTCGCCGCCCTCCAGCGCGTCCAGGACGACGCGCTCGGTGACGTCCTCCAGCAGGCCCGCGGCCTCCAGCTCGTCCAGCACCTCGAACGCGGGGTCGATGCCCACCGCGGGCGGCGCGCGGCGCAGGAGCTGCCCGCAGAGTGAGTGGAACGTGCCCACCGTCGCGGCGCCCAGCTCCTCGCGTACCTTGCGCCATGCGTCCTGCGTGGGGAACGGGCGCTCCAGCCTCGCGAGCGAGGCGCGCAGGTCCTTCTCCGCGTCGAGCGGGACGTCTCCCTGGGCCAGCGCGTCCAGGCGCTCGCGGACGCGCTTGCGCATTTCGGCGGCGGCCTTGTCCGTGAACGTGAGCATGCACAGCCGTGACGGGCGCAGCGGCTCCGCCTGCCGCGCTCCCGCGAACAGGTGCAGCGTCATCGTCACCAGGCTGTACGTCTTGCCCGCGCCGGCGCCCGCCATCAGGGCCAGGTTCTTCTCCAGCGCGAGCATGTGGGGCGCGGTGTCGCTCATCCGCTCCCCTCGTCCGAGATGCGGCGCTCGGTGATGCGGCACACCGCGCGGTAGCCGCACTTGCCGCAGTCATTGGGGCGCGCCGGGAAGTCGCCCTTGCGCAGCTGGCGCACCAGCGACTCCACCGCGTTGGGCAGGTTGAGGCCGGCGGCCTCCGCCACGCGCTGGCGCACCTCCGGGTCGGTGGACAGCAGGTCCTCCAGCTCCGCGGGCGGCAGCACGGAGGACAGGTGGATGGCGTCGCCCGTGCGCAGCGAGAACCACGCCGCGTTGCGCGCGCCCACGTGGCCGGCCTCGCGCGCGGCGTAGAGGTACAGCGGGAGCTGGAAGTCCGACCGCAGCAGGTTCTCCTTCAGCGTGCGCTTGTCCAGGCGGCCCGTCTTGTAGTCGATGACGCCCACCTCCACGCCGGCCGTGTCCAGACGGTCGATCTGTCCCTCGAAGACGATGGCGTCCTCCGCCACCATCAGCTTCACGTCACTCCAGCGCTTGTCCTCGGCCGCGGGGCCGAAGCGCAGCTCGAAGCCTTCGGGCACCAGTGGGTCGAACGGCAGGCCGTGCCGCGGATCCGCGAGGATGCGCCGGGCCATGGCCTGGGCCTTCTCGCCCGCGAGCTTCCACAGCTCGTGGTGGCCCACGTGGTACAGCTCCGCGAAGTGCCGGCTGGCCTTCTTGACCGCCTTCTCCAGCACCTCTTCCGGGATGTCCTCCGGCGCCTGGCCCAGGAGCTTCTTCTCCTTGAGTGCCTGGAAGACCTCCTCCATCACGCGGTGCCAGAAGGTGCCGCGGCCCCGGGCATCGAACTCCTCGTTGGCCACCACGGGCTCGGCGACCTTCAGGCCGTACGCGATGAAGCCCTGGAAGCCGCAGTTGCCGAACTTCGACAGGGCGCTCGCGGACAGCGGGCGCTCCAGGCCGAAGTGGAACGTGTCGCGCAGCTTCTGCTCCAGCTGCGGGCCCTGCACGCCGCCGGTGAACTCGCCGGGCAGTTCGTCCTCGCGGCCGAAGAAGCGCAGGCGCGCGGCCTCCATGTGGGCCAGCTCTCGCGCGCTGCGGAACCAGTCGTCCGTGCCGAAGCGGTCCTTGAGCAGCTGGCCCGCGGGGTCCGGCTCCGTGACGCGCAAGGAGGGGAACGTCAGGCCCGCCAGCGCCTCCAGCGCCACGGTGCGCCGCAGCTCGGACGGCGTGAGGACTTCGTCCAGCGGAAGCACCGGGGGCAGCGTGCGCGTGGTCCACTTGTGGCCGGTGAGCCGGCGCACCTCCTCCAGGAACGCGGAGGGCACCTGCTCCTGTCCCCCCGCGGCCTTCACCGCGAACGACAGGCTCAACGAGCCCTCCGCCGCCGCGAGCGCGCTGGCGAAGAGCAGCCGGTCCTCCGTGAGGCGCCAGGGCGCACGGTCGTCGAACTCGCCGCCGGTGAGGCGGAACACGTCCCGGGTCAGGTGCTGGTTGAGCGCCACGCGCTCCGAGTCTCCCAACAGCGGCGACGGCGGATCCCTCCCGGGGAGTCGGCCTTCGGTGAGCCCGGCGACGAAGAGGTGCCGGAAGGTGCGGCCCGGCACCTCCGCCAGGTCCAGCACCTCCACCGCGCCCGTGGACGGGCCTCGCGCGGGCAGGTGCACGTCGCGCAGCGCGTCCGCCAGCCAGCGGCCCAGCACGCGCCGGGTGATGCGGGGGCCTCCGCCCACGGCGCGCAGCGAGCGCAGCAGCGCTTCCATCCGCTGGCGGAACGCCGCGAGCGCCGCGTCGTCCCGGGCCCTCGCGTCCTCGATGCGCGCGCCCAGGGGCCCGGCCTCGCGAGGCTCCAGGGGCCCCGCGGAGTCCAACAGGCCCAGCCGCTCCACGACCTTCCACCACGCGGCGATCGACTCCGCGGCGGGGGCCTCCTGGGGGATGTGGCGGCATTCGTCGATGAGCCGCATCACGCGGTCGCGCAGCGCGCGCACGGCCATCACCTTGACCGCGTCCTCCTTGCGCTTGCCGCCCTGCGCGGCCATCCGGCGCGCGAGCCCTTCCAGGCGCACGTCGTAGGCACCCTTCCCTCGCGTGGCGCCCAGGCGGTCGTCGCGCGCGGCGGCGAGCGCGAAGAGGGCCGCGGGCGCATCCGGCCCACCGCGCGACAGCGAAGGCACGTAGCGGCTGGAGACGAGCTCCGCCACGCGCTCGGCCGGGAAGCCGTCCTCCATCAGCACCGGCAGCTCCAGCGCCAGCCGCACCGGCCCCGCGAGCGCGAGCGGCTCCCCCCACGGCAGGCGCACCGGCACGCCCAGGTCGCCCAGGGCCTCCGCGAGCCAGCCCGCCTCCGGGCCCAGGTCCCGGTACGCGATGGCGATGTCGCCCGGCGCGCTGCCCGAGTCGATGAGGCGGCGCACGTCGCGGGCCACGACGCGGGCCTCCTCGCGAGCATTCGTCGCGTTCCACACGGACAGCCCGTCCACCGCGCCCTTCAGCACGTCGCGCGCGGCGCGGGGTGAGAACAGGTGCCGGCCCAGGTCGGTGAAGGGGCGGCCCTCGAAGGTGACGTCCGCCTTGAAGAGGTCCACGTGGGGCATGGTCTCGCCCCGGTTCTCGAAGGCACGGAACAGCGCCGCGAGCGCCGCGTCAGCCACCGGCGAGCCGCCCACCGGCGTCTCCACGCGCAGCGACACGCGCCGGGCCTCGCACGCCGCGGCGAGCCCCATCAGCAGCTCCAGCTTCGACGGGCGCACGTCGTAGACGCCGTGGAGCACAAGCCCCGTCACCCCGTCCCACCCCGAGGGCCACGCGCCCCGGTCCAGCGCCTCGCGCGCGCCCCGGAGCACGTCCTCGCGGTCCGCGAGCCCCAGCTCCGCCAGCCGCTGTTCGTACAGGTGATAGAGCCGGGCGAGGACCCGCGCGCGGGTGCGGCGCTCCGGAGGCAGCACCTCCGCGGCGTCCTGGAGTTCGCGCGGGGAGAGCCGGCCCGCCTTCAGGTCCAGCAGCACGTCCGCGGCGGCGCGGGCGAAGGCGGGCTCGCGCACGTAGTCGCCGAACGGAGTGGGGCCCAGCGTGGCGCCCAGGTCGGCCACCACGGCGCGGGCGGCCATCGCGGGACAGGGCCGCCGATTGAGCTCGCGAGCCCCACCCAGCGCGTGGACGAAGTCGTCCCACGTGAGCAGATGGGCCCCCACGGCAATGCCCCGCGCACGCCGCTCCGCCCGCAGGGCAGCCTGGCGGCGCGCGGCATCAGGGAAGACGTGGAGTGTGCGGCCAGGGCGGGGCATGCGGGGCGGGGACTCTAGAACGGCCAGGGGCGCCGTTTTCATGCTCCTTTCTGCGCATTCCCACACCCTGGCCCGTTGTCCGCTCGCCTGCCGCCCTTGGAACCCGGGAAGTCCCAGGACGCGAGCCTTTCCGCCCCACCCGGAACAGCTCCGCTCCGGCTGGAGGCGGCTGGGGCGCAGAACCTGTTGGACAGTCGGACAGGTTCTGAATCGCTGCGGTTGGCGCCGCGCTCGCTTGACGCGCTCCAGGAGCACGACTGCATCCGCTATCGCTTCGTGTCCACCGGTCGAGTGGAGTCCTGGGCCCTGCGCCAGCCCGCGAGCGCCCCCGCCCCGCGCATCCCGGAGACCTTCGTCTTCAACAACAGCGAGGCCGTCACCCACGCGGCCCGGGCGGGCTTCGGCATCGCCCAGTTCGTGGAGCTGATGATCCGCCCGGAGCTGGAAGCCGGCACGCTGCGCCCCTTCCTCCGCGAGCACTCCCTGGAACGCGGCGCGCTGTGGCTGGTGTTGCCCCAGACCCGGCGCACTCCGCCCAAGGTGAAGGCCCTGGGCGACTTCCTGGCGCGGCTCGTCGAAGAGGACGAGGCCGGGGCGCGCTAGCCCACCTCACCCGGATTGCGGGAAAAGGGCGGAGCGCCCTTATGCTCCGCCGCCCCATGCCTGCTTCCTACCGGACCCTCGCCACCTTCTGCCTGCTCCTGCTGGCGCCGCTGTCCCCCGCCGCCGCGCAGGACGCCTCCGACGCTCCGCGCGCGCTGCGCTTCAACTGGACCCGCGACGGCATCATCACCGGTACCGCGGGAGTGCTGTGGCTCTCCAGCGAGTCGGTGTTCAAGGACAACCTGGCCCCGGCACAGTGCCGCTGGTGCGACCGTGCTCCGGACGGCACCGACCGGCTCAACCGCCTGGACCGCTGGGGCCGGGGCATCGCGGGTAGCACGGAAGCGTCCCGCAAGCGCGCGGACACCTGGAGCAACATCGTCGGGTTCGCGGGCCTGCCGCTGGGCCTCCTGGGCACCCAGTACGCGGTGGGGCGCGGCAGCGGCGCCTCCACGGAGTTCTTCGCCCAGGACGCCACCATCATGGTGCAGAGCGCCGTCCTCGCTTCCCTCGCCAACCAGGCGGTGAAGTTCGCCGTGGGCCGTGAGCGTCCCTTCGTCCACGTCCTCCCTGAGGCGGAAAAGGGCCTCACCGCGCACCCTACCGACAACAACCTGTCCTTCTACAGTGGCCACACCAACCTGGCCTTCTCCCTGGCCGTGTCCGCCGGCACCGTCGCCGCGATGCGTGGTTACAAGCACCAGGCCGTCATCTGGGGCGTGGGCCTGCCGCTCGCCGCCTCCGTGGGGCTCTTGCGCATGGGCGCGGACAAGCACTACCTCTCCGACGTGCTCACCGGCGCCGTGCTGGGCACCGCGTTCGGCGTCGCCGTGCCCCTGCTCCTGCACGGCCGCGTGGACGACACCTCGCCCGCCACCACGCGGCCGTCGTCGGTGTCACTCAACCCGATGGTCGGGACCCAGATGGTGGGCCTGTCCGGCGCCTTCTAGCCACACCCCACCAAGAAGTTCGCGAACCCATCCTGCGCGGCAACAAGGCGCGCACGGAGGCTTCCGCGGTCCATTGGGGCGTGCGCCCCTCTTCAGGGGGCGTGTAGAGCCTCATGAACGACAGCGGACATGAAGGACTGTCGTCGCTCATGAAGCCGGGGAGCCCGGGGAATGGGCAATGGAACGCCAGAAGCGCACGGTCCAGTGGCCCCGGGAGACCCAGAGGTCCATGCAGCGCCTCACCCACGTTGCGAAACGCCCCGAGGAGGCTTCAGCGGGAACCACGGCGTGAAGCCTCGGGCTGCTGGAGGCCCCTTCCTGAGCCGAAGCACCAAAACCTGTCTGACTGTCGGACAGGTTTCCCCGAGCCGCGCCCATCACGTCCCGCCTTACGCACGCCCCACCCGCTCCACAGGGGGTCCCCCCCGGGGCGGCGGAAGACAGCAACTGCCTGCGGTCCGGATCCACACGGAGGGCCTGTGCACCGAGGCAAGGCGCAATCCCAAGCGACTCGGTGTCCTCGGCGATGGGCGCAAGGGAGCAGAGGCCATGCGAATCAACGTTTCGGCATAGATCCAGCGTCCCGTCCGGTTCGTTGATGGGCGAGGACGCTCCGAGGCCATGACGCTCCCCTCCGTGGAGGGCCTCCGGCGAATCATCCTGCGCGATAGCTGACGCGAAGTTGTCGGCACCATGTGCTTCGATGCAAGGGCGTGCATCCAGCGCTTCGAGTTGCGCGGTGGTGTCGGCCGCACGCTCCTCAACGGAAGGACGAGCCTCCAGCGCAACAGCCTGCGTGGTGGCTGCCGCGGGGGCGCTGGCGCCACGCTCCTCAACACAGGGACGTGCCGGCGGCGCATCCTCCGGCCCGGTGACGGATGCGGATGCACCGAGGAGGCCCTCCTGGGTGAGGTAGGCTTCGGGGGACGAAGGAACATGGGGAGCAGGGGGAGCCGGGGCGAATGCGTTCAGCACTCGTTCGTCGCACGCCTTCAGCATCGCTGGTAGATCGTGCCGCAGTGCCTGCACGTCACGCACGCGCAGGATCTCCATCACGTGGAAAGCCCACTCGCGCAGGGCCTCTCCGCCCAGGAGCGGCAACAGTTGGGCGGCGCCTCCCAGGAATGCCCGCTGCAGGGACTGAACGAGGAGCACATGCCCGGGACGCGCCGCCACCCGCGCTGCCTGCCGCAGCAACTCGAATTCCACCTGGGCGCAGGTGGCCCCCGACTCCCAGCGCGCCGCGTCCTGGAGCTGGAAGCACGTACTCCTCAGCCGGTCCAGGTCGAGGTCCGAGCCCCCCTCGCAGCAGTCGGCCAGCAGATCCACCAGCACCTGCCGCTTGAGGCTGAAGCAGCCCTCCAGAAGCCACCGGGCTTTCGGAGAGCGCGCGTCATGCAACGCCAGTCCCAGGTTCTCAAGCGTCAGCGACTCATCCAGCGCCACCGCGCGAGTCCTGCGCCCGGGGTGTTGCACCACCAGGCCCCGTGCCGCCAGCCGGCGCAGCGCCTCGCGGATGGTGCCCCGGCTCGCCCCATAGCGCTGCGCCAGCTTCGCTTCGGGACCGAATTGCCCGCTCGGGTGCAGCCGCCCCAGCGCGATATCGCGCTCGATTTGCGCCTCCACATAGGCCACGAGTCCTGCCCGTTCCATCCCCATTCCCCTTCCTCGTCCCAGCATCGCCATCCAACCACAGGGGTCTGACATGGGCGCGCGGGCCCACCTTCCGCGTCGCCTGCCAGGCGAGCGCGCCCCCGGGCCGCATTGGGCGAAAACCTGTCCGACAGTCGGACAGGTTTTGAGGCAACCGGTCCCGGGCGGGCGCCCCAACCTGGTATCCGCACACGTATGCCGTTGTTCCCCTGTCGGTTTGACGCGGTCTCGGACCCCATGCGGAGGAAAGCCTGTCCGACTGTCGGGCAGGTTTGAGGTAACCGGACCCAGGCGGGCGCCTCAGCCCGAGGCTCTACCTTGGCATCCGCGCACGCATGACGTTGCGGCTCGCCGCTACGCTCCGCGAGGCGCGCGCCCTCGGATTCATGTGGTGCGCACCGGTCCAACAGTTGGACAGGTTTTGAGGCGAATGGCCCCAGGCAGGCGCTTCTGCTTTGCCCCACCTTGGTGGCCGCGCACTCTCGATGTTGCGGTTCGTCGCTGCGCTGAGTGAGGCGCGTCCTCGGATGCATGCTGTGCGAACCTGTCCGACAGTCGGACAGGTTTTGAGGCGACCGGCCCCGGGTGGGCGCCTCTGCTCTTGAACCTGATTGCGTGTCCGCGCGCACGACGCGCTCCAGCAGCTTCGCGAGCACACCTTCGACTGCATGGTGATGGACCTGCACCTGCCGGACCTGAGCGGCCAGGACCTCCTGGAGCGCATGGCCGCCGAGGAGGCCGTCTCCTTCCCGCCCGTCATCGTCTACACCGGCCACACGCCCAGCCGCGACGAGAAGCAGCAGCTGCGCCGCTTCTCACGCTCCATCATCATCAAGGGCGTGCGCTCCCTGGAGCGGCTGTTGGACGAGGTGACGCTGTTCCTGCACCAGGTGGAGTCGCGCCTGCCTCCGGAGCACCAGCGCCTGCTCCAGGCCGCGCGCGACCGCGAATCCACGCGGGAGGGCCGCCGCATCCTCGCGGTGGAGGACGACGTGCGGAACATCTTCGCCCTCTCCAGCGTGCTGGAGCCCCGGGGCGCGAAGGTGGAGTTCGTCCGCAACGGCAAGGAGGCCCTGGCCCTCTTGACGAAGAGCCTGGCCCAGCCGCGGCCCGCGGTGGACCTGGTGCTGATGGACATCATGATGCCGGAGATGGACGGCCTCACCGCCACGCGCGAAATCCGCAAGCAGGAGGCCTGGCGCAAGCGGCCCATCATCGCGCTCACCGCGAAGGCCATGCGCGATGACCAGGAGAAGTGCCTCCAGGCGGGCGCCAACGACTCCATCGCCAAGCCGCTCGACGTGGAGAAGCTGCTGTCGCTCCTGCGCGTCTGGATGCCCAAGGGGTGAGGCCGCGCATGCTCGACGTGGCGACGAAGGAGTTCGATATCGAGCTGCGGCTGCTGCTCGAGGCGCTCTACCTGAAGCACCACTACGACTTCCGCGGCTACGCGGAGTCCTCGCTCAAGCGTCGGCGGGTCCAGGCCGCCGAGCACTTCGACTGCGCCACCCTGTCCCGCTGCTTACGACGGCGCGGTGTTCGACCGCTCGCTCAAGGGGCACATCGTCTTCTCGGACCACAGCCTGTCCACCGACAGCGTCTTCGCGGAGGTGCAGCTGCTGTCGTCCCGCAATGTGCTCATCTACTTCCACCGCGAGCTGCAGGAGCGCGCGCTGGGATTGTTCGCGGAGTCGCTCTGTCACAAGGGGTTCCTGGGCCTGGGGGCGCGCGAGTCGCTGCGCTTCTCCTCGCAGGAGGCCTCGTTCACCCCCGTCGTCCCCGAGGACCGGCTCTACCAGAAGCGCCAGGGAGGATTTACCGCCATGCCCACTCCGCGCCCTGCTCCGCCCGCTGGCCGCGTCGACGCTATCGTCATCGGTGCGTCCGCGGGAGGGGTGGAGGCCCTGACGCACCTGCTGCCCGCGCTGCCCACGGACTTCCGGCCCGCGCTCATCGTCGTCGTGCACCTGCCCCGCGGACTCCCCAGCCTGCTGGCGGAGGTCTTCTCCGCCCGGTGCACGCTGCCGGTGCACGAGGCCGGGGACAAGCAGCCCATCCAGCCCGGGACCATCTCCTTCGCGCCCCCCAACTACCACCTGCTCGTGGACCGGGACGCGAAGGGGCGCTGCTCGCGCTGTCCACGGACGCCCCCGTCCACTTCTCCCGCCCCGCCATCGACGTGCTCTTCGAGTCCGCCGCGGCCGTCTATGGCGCGCGCCTGGGCGGCGTCATCCTTTCGGGCGCCAACGCGGACGGGGCGCTGGGACTCCAGGCGGAGAAACGGCGGGGCGGCGTCACCCTGGTGCAGGCGCCCGGCACCGCTCGCTCGCCCGCCATGCCCCAGGCGGCGATCGCGGCCGGGCCGGTGGATTTCGTGCTGCCTCTTGAACAGATGCCCGCCGTCTTCCGGGCATGGGGAGCTGGCGGTGCTATCTGACCTGTCCATCCTCAGCAAGGAGCCCCTGCCCGTGGCTTCCCGGGTGAAGTGCCTGCTCGTCGATGACCTGGAGGAGAACCTCCTGGCGCTCTCCGCCGTGCTGCGGCGTGACGACGTGGAGGTGCACTGCGCCCGCTCCGGCGCGGAGGCCCTGGAGCTGCTGCTCCTGCATGAGTTCGCGCTCGCGCTCGTGGACGTACAGATGCCGGAGATGGACGGCTTCGAGCTGGCGGAGCTGATGCGCGGCTCCGAGCGCACCCGCGACGTGCCCATCCTCTTCGTCACCGCGGGCGGCGGCGACCCCTGGCGCACCTTCAAGGGGTACGAGGCCGGCGCGGTGGACTTCCTCTTCAAGCCGCTGGAGGCCCACGCGCTGCGCGGCAAGGCGGAGGTCTTCTTCCAGATGCACCGCCAGAAGCAGCAGCTGGCGCAACAGCTGGACACGCTCGCGGAGACCCTGCGCCTCAACGAGATGTTCACCGCGGTGCTGGGCCACGACCTGAGGAATCCCCTCTCCGCCATCCTCACCGCGGCGGACCTGCTCCAGCGCCGCTCGGACGACGAGGCCGTGAAGAAGACGGCCGCGCGGATGATGACCGCCGGCAAGCGCATGGGCCGGATGATTGAAGACGTGCTGGACCTGGCGCGCGCGCGGCTGGCCGGCGGGATTCCGCTGCGCCGGGGCGAGACGGACTTCGGACAGCTGGTGCAGCGCATGGTGCAGGAGCACCAGACGGCGTGGCCGCGCCACCGCATCGAGGTGCGGCAGGACGGCGACCTCGTGGGGGACTGGGACGCGGACCGGCTGGCGCAGGTGGCCTCCAACCTCATCGGCAACGCGCTCCAGCATGGCGACGCCGCGGAGCCGGTGCGCATCCTCGTGGACGGCACGCGCGACGACGCCCTGCGCTTCACCATCACCAACGCGGGCGTCATCCCCGCCCACCTCCTGCCCTTCCTCTTCGACCCGTTCCGGGGCGGCCAGCAGCGCCGGGGCCGCGGGGAAGGACTGGGCCTGGGGCTCTACATCGTCCAGCAGATCATCCACGCGCATCAGGGCGGCGTGGAGGTGCTCTCCGGCACCGGGCCCTACACGGAGTTCCGCGTGGAGCTGCCGCGCAAGGGCGTGGAGGTCGTCAAGCTGTAGCGCCGTTGCCCGCGGGCACGCTGCCCGGCCCGTCCGACTCGTCCAGCGGCGGCAGCGTGTGCAGCCCCCAGCGCTGTCCCGCCTCCCAGGTGGCGACGCCGGAGACGCCCCAGCCGGCGCGCTGGGCCTCGCGCCCCTCGAACTCCAGCCAGAAGACGGCGGTGTCCGGCCGCGCCGCCTGGTCCAGGCAGGCCACGCGCGACAGCGTGCGTCCGTGCGAGTCCAGCGCCACGGCGAAGGGCTTGTGCGAGTGGCCGCAGAGCACCCACTTCGGGTGCACCGTGTCCACCAGCTTGCGCGTCACCGGGTTGCCAATCCACGGCGAGGGCAGCGGGCGCTCGGGGGCCAGCCGTTCGTCGCGGGCCTTCTGCACGATGCCCCGGGGCCACTCGTGCACCAGCAGCAGGTCCACGTCCCGCAGCGCGGACACCTGCTCCACCTCCGGCGCGCGGAAGTAGCCCGCCTGCTTCGCCGTATCCAGCGACGTGGGCCGCTTCAGCGGCTGGTCGATGAAGCGCGGCGCGTGGATGCCGGACAGGTACGCCACGCGCAGAGGGCCCAGGGTGCGCAGGCCCGCGCGGCCCAGGTAGTGGACGTCCGGGGCCAGCTCCCCGCCGGCAGGCAGGTCATGCAGCGCCTCGAAGTCCTCGTTGTTGCCGCCAATGAAGTATAGCGGCCGCTTCACGCGGCGGATGCCGTCCGCGTACTCGGCGAACTCGGCGGGCATGGCGCGCTTGGCGGCCTTGCGCCGGTGGTCGTCCGCGTGGCGGAAGGCCTCCACGTCCCCCACCGCCAGCACCAGGTCCACCCTCCGGCCGCGCGCCTGCTCCAGCGCATCCAGCCACGCCTCCACCCGGTGGAAGCGTCCATGGATGTCACCCAGCGCGGCGACGAGGAGGGAGTCCTGCGGCATGTCCTTCACTCAAGGCCCCCCGCCTCGCCCTGTCGAGTCATCCGCCCCGGTCACTTTCCAGTGACGGACGAATGGCCGCCCTGGCTACGGGCAACCCAGCGGATAGGTGACCTCCACCACCGCGCCCGGGGCCGGGGCGCGCAGCCGGTCGAAGATGACGGCGTTGGCCCGGGCGTCATAGGACCAGCCGTCCGTCACGGGCACCCCGTCCACCTGGACGGCGATGGCGCCGGGGTCCGCCGGCAGCTCCGACAGGGGGAAGGCGCGGTTGAGCCCGAAGGCGCTCTCCGACAGCTTCTCCAGCGACGTGGCCCAGTTGGGCGTGCAGATGCTGTCCACCACGCCGTTGAGCTTCCGGGCCAGCTCCATGTACCGGCTGCCGGAGCTGCTGGAGGTGGTGCAGGTGGTCAAGTCCTCCGGGCCCACCACGGCGTTGAAGCTCACCTTGGACGGGTCGTTCCCCTTCAGGGCCAGGAGGTAGGTTTCGTAGAAGGACACCGGCTGGGAGCTGAAGTCCTCCTCGTCCGACAGCACGATGATGGCCAGCTTCGCCTCCTCGCGCAGGAAGCCGCCGTTGCCGTCGCTGGACTGGGGCGTGCGCGGGTCGTCCAGGTCATAGAGCAGCGGATCCGACAGCGCGCGGTACGTCGCGTCCAGGCCCTGCTCGTTCCAGTGGCACACGCCCACGTGCGTGTTGGTGGCGAAGACGCCGCCCGCGTTGGGCGTCTCCGGCGTGATGATGCGCGGGCTGGAGCCGTCCACGGGGAACAGGCGCCCGTTCTCACCGCCCTGCGCGCCGCCGGGGCACTCGGACCAGCCGCCCGGAGACGGGTCCAGGCCGGTGGTGGTGACGCCGATGCGGTAGTCCACCTGCGCGGCGGTGGCCGCTGACAGGAAGGCCGCGAAGTTCTCCCCCAGGCTCTGCTGCTCCTCCATCATGGAGCCCGAGTTGTCCACGACGAAGAGCACGTCCACGCGCGCCTCCGCCTGCTGGACGAAGCGGTCCGTCTGGTCCGTCTTCGAAAGGCCCCGCCCCACGAGCCCCGCGTTGTAGACGCCGCCGTCCTTCAGCGTGAAGCGCACCGTCGCCGCGTCCTCACCCTCCTCCACGGGCGAGTACTTCGCGGTGAGCTTCACGCGCCCGCCCGCGGGAATCGTGGCCGGCAGCGCGCCGGACACCGCGAACTCCTGCCCCGGCTGCTCCAGCTTCATGCCCGACACCTTCACGTCCCCCGGGCAGTCGTTGTAGGCCATGAACTCGCGGGTGCGCGGGCCGCACACCAGCCGGTTGACGCCGAAGTCCACCGTGGTGGGCTGCACGGAGAAGCACCCCTGCACGCCCCGCCCCACCAGGTTCACCAGCGGGTGGCCGCGCGTGGGGTGGCTCACCCACCCTTCGGCGAGCCCCTGGAACTCCCCTTCGGAGGGCGGCTGGAAGCGCACGACGAGCGTCATCTTCTTGCCGGGCTCCAGCACGCTGTTGGGCAGCGTCGCCGCGCGGAAGGCCGGGTCCGAGCCGCTCGCCAGTTGGAGCGCCGACAGGAAGCACGCCTCCGAGCCGGTGTTGCGCAGCGTCACCCCCAGCGCCACCTCCGAGCCCACCGGCACCTGGCCGAAGTCCAGCACCGAGGGCAGCGCGTACTCGCACGGCGCGAAGGCCCTGCCCTCGCCCGACAGCGTCACGCCATCCGTGGAGGTGGAGGAGCGCTGGGTGGAGGTGACGGCCAACTGCCCGCTGCTCGCGCTGCCCACGCCCGCGCGCGGGCTGAAGGTGATGCCCACCTTCAGCGTGCCCCCCGGCGCCACGGGCTGGCTCGACGGCGGCTGCGCGAGCGTGAAGTAGCCCCCGGCCTGCGTGGTGAGGTGGAGCCCGGTGACGGTGGTCTCCTCGCGGCAGCGGTTGTGCACGGTGACGTCACGCGTGGCCGTCATGCCGAAGGCCACCGGCCCGAAGGACAGGTGCGCGGGCGTCACCTCCACGCACGACGCGCCGCCCTCGCCCGTCAGCGTCACCTTGGGGCCGGGCGAGGTCGTCTTCTGCTTGCGCACGGACACCTCCACGCGGCCGTCCTTCACCCGGCCGGCCGCCGCGGGCGTGAAGGCCACGCGCAGCTCCACCACCGCGCCCGGCGCCAGCACGTCGCCGGGGAGCGCGGGCGCGCTCACCACCTTGAACACGCCGGACGGATCCTCCAGGAGCGACGCGCCCTTGTAGCTGAGCGGCTCGGAGCCCAGGTTGCGCACGGTGATGCGCTCCTCGGCGGTGGCGCCCACCGCCACCCGGCCGAAGTCCACGCGCAGCGGCGTCACCTCCAGCGCGCCGGCCACGCCCATCCCCTTCAGCGTCACCACCGCGGGCTCGCAGCCGTCGCAGATGGCCACGTGCAGCGCCGCCTCCGCGTTGCCCAGCCGCACGGGGCTGAAGGCCACCGGCACCTTGCGCGTCTCATGCGGCGCCAGCGTGGACGGCAGCCCCGCCCCGGCGGAGAACTGATCCGCGTCCGCGCCCTCCACCGACAGGACCAGCGGGCTCTCCACGTCGGAGGGGTTGCGCACCGTCACCTCGCGCATCTCCACGAGCCCCAGGTTCACGTTGCCGAAGTCGAGCGCCGACTCCGGCACCTCCACCAGCGCCTTCACGCCGCGCCCGCTGACGGGCACCTGCGTCGCCGCGCCACCGGACGCGTCCGTGAACAGCTCCAGCTGCCCCTGCACCGCGCCCTCCACGTCGGGGGTGAAGCGCACTTCAATCTCGTGCTCCGCGCCGGCCGTCAGCGTGAAGGGTTCGAACGCGGGGACCTGGACGTTGGGCAGCGACGAGCGCGCGCCCTCCACGCGGTACGACGCGCGCCCCTGGTTCGCCAGCCGCAGCGTCATCGTCTTGGTGCGCCCCACCGCCGCCGCGCCGAACTCCAGGAGCTCCGGCCGTGCCGCGAAGCCTGTACGTGCCTGCTGTGAAGTGGGTCGCTCACACGCCGCCGCCGCCGCCACCACCAACGCCAACACCAGCCATCGGAGTCCACGCATACAGAGTCCCGTCCTTCCTACACACGGCACCGGTGTCCCCCCACACAGCACTGCACGTGGATCCGGCCGACGTAGAAAGGTGCAACCCTGGTGCCTGGACGTCCCAACGAGGCGCCGTCACGCCGCCAACACGGCAAACGGGCGCCCTCGCTGAGGAACGGCATTTAACGGGTAAAGCAGGAGATTCCACGTTTCGTGGAAGCGACTGCAAAAGCTTCACAAACGGTCGATGCCACACCGACCCCTCACCCTCGGGGGCCGTGCGACTTCCAGC
>NZ_RAVY01000164.1:0-21809 GCF_003611625.1 Corallococcus sp. CA054B | reverse complement strand
CCGCATGGCTCTGCCGAAGGCGGAAGGCCGCGTGCGCTCCGACATGGCCGTGCCCGCGCCGTCGGACCGGCACCTGCCGGTGCACCAGCGCTTCGACACGGTGGAGACGCCGCGCATGGACGCGGTGGACACCGCGACCCGCCGCAAGCGCCTGCTCTTCATCGCGGGCGGCATCGCGCTGGTGGGCCTGTTCATGTTCGCCGTCGCCGCGTGGCGGCTGGGCCTGGCGCCGGTGCAGGAACCGGAGCTGCCCCGCTACGACCCGAACGCGCCCTCGGCGAACGGCACCTCCGCGTCGCCCGCGAACCCGTCCGCGCTCAAGCCCATCACGCCTCCACCGCCCGCACCTCCACCCAACCCGGGTGCGCGGGACATCGAGGACGAGGAAGGAGAGGAGGAGACCGCCGAGCCCGGCGTTCCTCCCAAGAACCAGCGCGCGTTCCTCACGCTGCGCACGAACCTGCCGGCGAACGTCTTCATCGACGGAGCGAAGGTGCGCCGCGCGACGCCGCTGGTGAACTACCCGGTCCGAGTGGGCACTCGCGACATCCGCGTGGTGGCCATCTCCACCGGCGAGCAGAAGGACTTCCAGCTCCGCTTCTCGCGGGGCCAGCACCAGAAGCTGGAGGAACAGTTCCAGCCTCCCCCCACCAGGCGGTGAGTTCCGTGGAGCGCACTCGCATCTTCGTCGTCGAGGACCAGCCCCAGCTCCTGAAGAACCTGGTCAAGGTGCTGGGCACCTTTCCGGAGCTGGAGATCGTGGGCACCTCCCAGGATGGCGAGCAGGCGGTGGACGACATCGTCCGCGAGCGCCCGCAGCTCGTCCTGCTGGACCTGGAGCTCCCCAGCCTCAACGGCATCCAGGTGACCCAGAAGGTCAAGCGCCGCGCGCCCGAGGTGGAGATCCTCATTCTCACGTCCTTCGAGGACGAGCAGAAGGTCTATGAGGCCATCCAGGCGGGCGCGTCCGGCTACCTGGTGAAGCGGGTGGGGCCGGAGAAGATCCGCTCCGGCATCCAGGAGGTCATGGACGGGGGCACCGTGCTGGAGCCCATCATCGCCCGGCGCTTCTGGAACTACTTCCAGTCCATCCAAGCCAGGCCCGCCCAGAAGCCCGCCGAGCTGCCCTGGGGTCTGACGGCCGTGGAGCTGGACGTCCTTCGCTACGTGGCCAAGGGCCTGTCCAACGCGGAGGTGGGGCGGGTGATGACGCTGGAGCGGCGCACGGTGCGCACGCACCTGTCGCATATCTACCGGAAGATGGGCGTCAACTCCCATGTGGACGCGGTGGTGATGGCCCTGCGTCAAGGTGTCGTGGATCTCTAGCCGCGCCGTGGTTACGGTGTGGCACCTATGTCCAAGGCATCCCCGCGGTCCACCGCCGTGCGCGCGGTGGACCCCACGCTCGCCGCGCTCTTCGACGTTCACGAGGCAACGCTGCCCAACGGTCTCAAGGTCCGCCTGCTGGCGAACCATCAGGCCCCGGTGGTCAGCCTCTACACCTTCTTCCAGGTGGGCAGCCGCAATGAGCGGCCCGGCATCACCGGCATCAGCCACCTGTTCGAACACATGATGTTCAACGGGGCGAAGAAGTACGGCCCCAAGATGTTCGACAAGACGCTGGAGTCCAACGGCGGCCGCTCGAACGCGTACACGTCCAATGACATGACCGTGTACTACGACGACTTCAGCGCGGACGCGCTGGAGACGGTGCTCGACCTGGAGTCGGACCGGATGCGCTCCTTGCGCATCTCCGACCAGACCCTGGCCAGCGAGCGTCAGGTCGTGATGGAGGAGCGCCGCGTCCGCGTGGACAACGAAATCCCCGGCATGATGGACGAGGAGCTGGGCACGCTCGTCTACAAGGCGCACGCGTACCGCTGGCCCGTCATCGGGTGGATGGCGGACATCGAGAACATCACCCGCGAGGACTGCCAGGAGTACTTCCGCACGTACTACGCGCCCAACAACGCGGTGCTCTACATCGTCGGGGACATCGACCCGAAGAAGACGCTCGCGCTGGTGAAGCGCTACTACGGCAACATCCCGCGCGGCCCCTCGCCCGCGCCGGTGCTCAACGCGGAGCCGGAGCAGAAGGGCGAGCGCCGCGCCGTGGTGCGCCACCCCGCGCAGTCGCCGTCCGTGATGATCGGCTTCCGCGGCCCCGCCGCCAGCAACGAGGACACGCTGGTGCTGGACGTGGTCCAGTACATCCTCACCAAGGGCGAGGGCAGCCGGCTGGTGAAGTCGCTCGTGTATGACCAGAAGGCCGCCGTGTCGGTGATGCTCGACTGGAGCTGGCGCATCGACCCGGGGACCATCCTGTTCTACCTGGAGCTCAAGCCGGACTCGGATGCGGCGAAGGTGGAGGCCCTGCTGTACGCGGAGCTGGAGCGGCTCGCGCGCGAGGGCGTCACCGACAAGGAGCTGCAGAAGGCGAAGAACAACCTGCGCGCGGACCACCTGCGGGAGCTGTCCACCAACAGCGGTCGGGGGCACGCCCTGGGCCACTACGAGGCCCTGCTGGGCGACTGGCGCGAGGGCCTGTCCCTGCCGACCTTCTACGCGTCCGTCACGGCGGAGCAGGTGAAGGCCGTGGCCGCGAAGTACTTCGCCCCCGAGCGCCGCTCGGTGGTCACCCTCCATCCCGAAGCCGGCGCCGAAGAGGCCGGTGACGAAGCGGCGGAGGCGTAAACCATGGCCTCCCGAAAGATCGCCAAAGTGAAGAACACCGTCCGCAAGGCCGCCAAGGCCGTGCGCAAGCAGGCCACCGCCGCGCGCAAGAAGGTCGCGCAGGTGAAGAAGGCCGTCCCGGCCCGGGCCAAGAAGCTGAAGAAGCTGGTGAAGGCCGCGACGGAGCCGACGAAGTCCGCCGCCACCGGCGAGCTGAAGCTGCCCGCGCTGCATGAGAGCACCACGTCCACGGGCCTGAGGGTCATCGCAGCCGAGCGCGGGCCGCTGCCGCTCGTCTCCGTGCGGCTGGTGATGCGCGCGGGCGGCGTGTGGGATCCGCAGGGCAAGGACGGCCTGGCGGACTTCACCGCGCGCCTGCTGCGCCGGGGCACGAAGCACATGGACGCGGATGGCATCAGCGAGGCCATCGAGTTCGTGGGCGCCAGCCTCTACGCGGGCGTCAACGAGGACGTGCTGTCCGTCTACCTCACCACGCCGGCCGAGCACTTCTCCGCGATGCTGGACGTGCTGGGGCAGGTGATGCGCGAGCCCACGTTCCCGGAGAAGGAGGTCGTGGACGCGCGGGAGCGCGCGCTGGCGCAGTTCGCCAACGACCTGGATGATCCGTCCTCCATCGCGGACCGCGCCTTCACGCGCACCATCTGGGGTGACCATCCGTACGGGCGCGACCTGGGCGGCAACAAGCGCACCGTGTCCACCTTCACCCGCGACGACGTGGTCCGCTTCCACGCCGAGTGCATGGGGCCGCGCATCTCCCTGCTCACGGTGGTGGGCGCCATCGATCCGGCGACCGTGGCCGCGGAGGCCGAGCGCGCCTTCGCCGGCTGGACGGGCGGACCGGACGCGGACCCGATGCTGCCCCGCAAGCAAGAGCCGCTGGCGAAGGCCGGGACGGTGCTGCTGGTGGACAAGCCGGACCAGACGCAGTCCCAGGTGCGCCTGGGAGGCCCCGGCTTCTGGCTGGGCCACGAGGACTACTTCCCGGCCACGGCGATGAACATCGCGCTGGGTGGCGGCTTCACGTCGCGGCTGATGAACGAGATCCGCGTCAACCGGGGCCTCACCTACGGCGTCAGCTCCTACTTCGACACGATGAGCGCGGGCGGCATCTTCGCGCTGTCCACGTTCACGAAGACGGCGTCCACGCGGGAGATCATCGACGTGGCGCTGAAGGAGATCCACGGCGTGCGCGACGGTGGCCTCAAGCCCCGCGAATTGAAGGACGCGCAGAGCTACCTGGCCGGCCTGTATCCGCTGCGCACGGAGACCAACGAGTCCGTGGCCTCCGTCATCGGGGACATGCGCATGCACGGCCTGGGCGACGACTGGGTGGAGAAGTTCCGCGACCGGCTGCGCGCGGTCACGCCCAAGGACGTCGCCGCGGCGGCGAAGAAGTACGCCTTCGCGGACCGGCCCGTCATCGTGGTGCTGGGCAAGGCGTCGGAGGTGAAGCCGCTCCTGGAGGGGCTGGGCCCCATCACCGTCGTGCCGGCGTCGGACTACGAATGAGCGGCGGAGTTCCCCGCGTCCTCTTCGAGGGCGCGGGCGTGATGGTGGTGGACAAGCCGGCCGGGGTGCTCGTCATCCCCGGCCGCGAGGGCGGCCCGTCCCTGCGCGACACGCTGGAAGCCCAGCTGGGCCGCAAGGTCTTCGTGGTGCACCGGCTGGATCGCGACACGTCCGGCGCGCTGGTGTTCGCGCTGGACGCGGGCGTGCACCGCGCGCTGTCCCAGGCCTTCGAGACGGGCAAGGTGCGCAAGCGCTACCGCGCCCTGGTGGAGGGCCGGCTGGAGGCGCCCCAGCTGGTGGACGCGCCGCTCGTCGCCGGCCGCAAGGGGCGCATGCGGGTGGCGAAGCCGGAGGAGCCGGACGCGAAGCCGTCCCGCACGCGGGTGCGCCCGGTGGAGACCTTCGCCAGCGCGTCGCTGGTGGAGGCGGAGCCGCTGACGGGCCGCACGCATCAGATCCGCGTGCACCTGCTGTCCCTGGGGCATCCGCTGCTCGTGGACCACCAATACGGCCGCGAGGCTCCGCTCACGGAAGGCGACCTGGGAGGGCAGGGGAGTCAGGAGGTGCTCACCCGGACGCCGCTGCATGCCGCTCGCGTGGAGTGGCCCGCGCTGCCCGGGCTGCCAGCGCGCGGGGTGGATGCGCCGCTGCCCGCGGACATGCAGCGCACGTTGGAGTTGCTGCGCGCGGCGGGCTGAGGCGCGGCGCTACTTGTACGGCTCCAAGCGAATCATTTCGGACTCGCCGTTCGCGCCGAAGCTGTCCATCGCGGTGAGGCGCACGTTGCCCGCGGGCGCGTCCAGGACGATGTTCGCGTTGCACACGCCGACGTCGCAGGGGCCAATCTTGGTGGGCGTCACCGTGCCGCGCGACGCGCGCAGCTCCACCGAGCCCTGGAAGTGCCCGGCCCTCGGCCCCTGGGCGCGCACCGTGATGACGAAGGGCGTCCGGCTCACGCGCGTGCCTTCGATGGTGTCGAAGCTGAAGCCCGTGATGTCGCCCTCGCGCATCGGCACATCCGGCCCGGGGCCCGCGTCCACCTGCTGGCCGCCATCCGAGGTGTCGACCCCGCCGTCGAAGTCGCTTTGGATGGGGCCCGCGTCGGTGAGGATGAGGATGCCCCCGTCCTCGATGAGGGGCGGGTCGATGGCTTCCTGTCCCGGAGGGCGCAGGGTGAGGGCGCCTTCGGCCACCGCCTCGCGTCCGTCATCCAGTTGCAGGCGCACCGCGTGCGCGCCCGCGCCCAGCCCGCGGGGCACCGTCACGATGGCGACGCCCGCCGGGTCGAAGCTCGACACCGTTGCCTCCTGCTCATTCACCCAGATGCGGCCGGAACCCATGCGCGCATCCACCTGCTCCTTGCCGTAGTCCACGGCCACGCTGTAGCGCGCGTCGAACCGAACGGTGATGTCTTCGTCCTTCGCGTTCACCGGCAGCGTCGCGGGCTCCACGCCGACGATGGTGGGCGGAGGCAGCGCCTCCGGGCCGCCCGTGCAGGCCCACGCCAGCACCGCCATCCCCACCGTGGCCAGGCCCGCGCGCATCACGGGGTGAACCTCAGCCCCGCGGACACGGACACGCCGCCAAGCTCGGCGCGCAGCGACGGTGTCTCCACGGGCGCCAACGCCGCGCGCACCTCCGTGAGGAGGCTCCAGCGACCAAAGCCATACGCGCCCTGCGCGGCCAGGAATCCCATGGCGCGCACTCTGCGCTCATCCACGGCGTCGGGAAAGACGCCCCCCGACCCAATGCCTTGCGTCGATAGGTGATGGCTCAACGCCAGCAGGCCGCCGCCTGCACGGCCGTCCAGCTGGAAGGAACCCTGCTGGAAAAGGGTGATCCGCGCGGACAAGAGCAGGGGAATCCCCCACACGCGCGAGTGCACCTCCGTGCCTCCCTGCTGTCCGTCCAGGCTCGCGTGACGCAGGCCCACCTCTGCTTCCGCCGCCACGCGCTCGCGCCACACCGGCAGCGGCACGGACACGCCCAGGCCCAGCAGCGGCCCATCGTTGGCGCCGCTCGCGAACGCGGCGCCGCCCAGCAGGAACAGTGACGTCCGTCCCATCGTCGCGCGAGCGTCGGGAGCCATGGGCGACGGGGAAGGGGAGGCGGGCGTGATGAGCTGCACTGGCTGCTCCGCCTTGGCCGCCGCGGGCTTCACCGAGCCTTGAATCACCACCGCGTCCCTGGCGGGCGCATCACTCCAGCGCACGGTGACGGACACGTTCTTCGCGTTCGCGCGCGGCTGCACCGTGTAGAGCGCGCGCTTGGGAGCCACCGGCTTCACGGTGGCGCCCTCTGCGTTCACGGTCAGCTCCGAGGCGGCAATCCGCTCCTCGCCGCCCGCGATGATCAGCCAGCCACCGCCCTCCACTGGCAGCGGATCCGGCGTGAGCGCGGCGACGAGCGGACGCGCGGCCGGCACCTCCAGCGGCGCGCGGCGATCCGTGGTGAGCGTGCCCCGGGTCGCGAGCACGCGCGCCTCCGTCGCATCCGGCGGCACCTCCACGGGCACCTGTGCATTGCCGTGCCCGTCCGCCTTCACCGGGCCGAAGCGCTCGTCGCCCACCGCGACCACCACCTCCGCGCCCGGCGCCGTGGACACGTCCAGCGTGGTGCGTCCCAACAGGGGCAGCCGCACGGTGGTGACCTCTGGCGCGCGGCCGTCCTCCACCCAGAACGCGAGCACCGCCCACAGCGGATAGCGCACCGGCGGAGGCGTCCAGTGGAAGACGCGCTCGGTGCCGCCCTCCACCCGCGTCCGCTCCCAGGTGCCGGAAGAGGCCGCCGCGCGCACGGGGCCGGCGCCCTTGGGCACCCGCACCCGCACCTCCACGGTGACGTCCTCCCCGAGCACCACGCGCCCGGGCGTCGCCTCCACCTCCGGCGGTTCCGCCCGTGCGACGGCGGCCCCCAGCATCAGCAGGCAGACAGCGAGATGGAGCGGCGGACGCATACGGGAAACCCAGCGTCCCAGTTGACCGCCGCTCCGGCCTCCGGGTCAATCCCCGGAAGGCAGGGAAGTCTCAGCGGCGGCCTCCGCCTCCGGGGGCGGCTCGGCCTGGGGCTTGTCCGCGGGGCCGGTGTGCTTGTTCGTCGGCGGACTGAAGACGGGCTTGTCCGTCGGCGGCCCGCCCCGGCCGTGCACCAGCGTCTTGGTGTCCGTGCGGAAGGTGAGGTCCACCTTGTCGCCGCGCACCGCCGTCACCAGGCCCACGCCGAACGTCGGGTGGTGGATGACCTGATCCACCTTGTAGGTGTCCTTGGGGCTGTACTTGGGCGCGCTCGCGATGTCCTTGCCCGCCAACTGCTCGTCGAAGGAGATGATCACCTTCTCCGCGCGGGTGGTGCCGCCGGAGGACGCGGCGCGCGGGGCGCGGGTGGTGGCCGCCTTGGTGGGACGGTCCGTGACGCCCGCGGCGCCCCGGAACGCGTGGTCCCCGCCGCAGGTGTTGCAGCGGACGCGCACGATCTTCGGACCCACCATCGCGAGGATGGTGTGCGCCAGGTTCATCTTGCAGCGGGTGCACTGGGCATCCACCTCGCCGCCGACCTTCTGAGTAGCCATGCTGTCGTGTCGCTCTGGCCCGGCAACTCCCCACAGGGCGCGCCGGGCGTGGAAGTAAAGAGGGCCGCGCAACATAACGGCCGACCCCAGGCGGAGGAAGCCCCATCGCATCCCACCCGCGCGCCGCGTGGGAGCCCCCCGGGCAACCAGCCGATGGAGGTGGGGGTGGGATGGGCCCGCGCTCAGTTCCCTTGTGCCGCCGTCCGGAGCACGTAGAGTCGCCCGCCTGAACGCATGACCACCGAGACCCCCAGCAAACCCAACCGGTTCACCGGCGCCTTCATCCAGTCGGTGGAGGGCCTCGGCAAGGGCATCATCGACGTCATCAGCAGCATTGGCGGCGTGGTCTCCCTGGGCCTGGACGTCTTCCGCTGGAGCGTGCGCCGCCCATTCCGGCTGAACAACCTCTTCACCCAGCTGGACTTCGTGGGCGTGGGCTCCATCTTCATCGTGGGGCTCACCGGCACCTTCACCGGCATGGTGTTCGCCCTCCAGACGTCCACGGCCTTCGCCCTGTTCGACGCGGAGAGCCTGGTGGGCCCCACCGTCGCGCTGACGCTCACGCGTGAACTGGCCTCCGTGTTCGCCGCGCTGATGGTCACCATGCGCGCCGGCTCCGCCATGTGCACGGAGCTGGGCACCATGCGCGTCACCGAGCAGGTGGACGCGCTGGAGACCATGGCCGTCAACCCGGTGCAGTACCTGCTGGTGCCCCGGGTGCTCGCGGGCCTGTTCATGGTCCCCGCGCTCACCATGCTCTTCAACACCACGGGCATGACCGGCGCCTACGTGGTCGCCGTCTTCGGCCTGGGCATCTCCCCCGGCACGTTCCTGTCACGCACCCAGCAGTGGATGGCGCCATCGGACGTCTACGAGGGCCTGATCAAGGGCGCCATCTTCGGCCTCTCCGTGGCCCTCATCTGTTGTTACAAGGGCTTCAACGCGTCCGGCGGCGCCAAGGGCGTGGGCCAGGCCACCACGGAGGCCATGGTGTCGAGCGCGCTGGCCATCTTCATCCTCGACTTCATCGTCGGCATGTTGATGCACTGATGGGCCCCCCGACTCCGCCCGAGTCCGCGCGGGCCATGATCGACATCGTGGACCTGCACAAGACGTTCTCGGGCAACAAGGTCCTCACCGGCATCAACCTCACCGTGCCCGCGGGCAGCACCTGCGTCATCCTGGGGGGCTCCGGCTCCGGCAAGACCGTGTTGATGAAGCACATGATCGGCCTGCTCAAGCCGGACAGCGGCCAGGTCATCATCGACGGGCAGGACATCGTCCCCATGAGCGTGGAGGGCCTGCAGCAGGTGCGCCGCAGCTTCGGCATGGTGTTCCAGGCCGCCGCGCTCTTCGACTCCATGACGGTGTTCGAGAACGTCGCCTTCCCCCTGCGCCAGCACACGTCACTGCCGGAAGACGCCATCCGGGAGAAGGTACGCAAGCGCCTGGACCTCATGGGCCTCAAGCGCGAGGTGGAGGACCGCTTCCCCGCGGACCTGTCCGGAGGCATGCGCAAGCGCGTGGGCCTGGCGCGCGCCGTGGTGCTGGACCCCAAGGTCGTCCTCTATGACGAGCCCACCACCGGCCTGGATCCCATCACCACGGACTCCGTGGATGACATGATCCTCACCGCGCAGAAGGAGCTGGGCGTCACCAGCGTGGTCATCAGCCACGACATCGCGTCCGCCTTCAACGTGGCCAACCAGATCGCCTTCCTGTCCAAGGGCGTCATCGTGGAGCACGGCTCGCCGGAGAAGCTGCGGGAGTCCCAGCACCCGGCCGTCCAGGTCTTCCTCCAGACGTGGTTCGGCAAGAACTAAGAGACACCCGGGTAGGGAAACCGGTCCCCCAAGGATTCCAGCCCTTCATGAAAAGCTGGCACCCGGCATGCAAATCGTTAGAGTCGCGCGCGGCCGGTGGTAGCGCTCGGAGTCACATCAGGTGAAGAAGCTCGTCACGCCCTTCCGTGTTGGCCTGCTGGTCCTCGCCGCCGGTGGTTTCCTCATCACGTTCGTGTTGTTCGCCACGAAGGGCGGACTGAGCGATAGAGACTCCACCCAGGTGTGGGCCTATTTCCGGGATGCGTCCGGCCTGGCGGTCCGCGGCCGCGTGCAGATCGCCGGCATCCCCGTGGGGGAGATCAGCGACATCAGCCTGGAAGGCACCCGCGCGAAGGTCTGGCTGAAGATCCGCAAGGGCGTGGACCTGCGCCAGGACGCGGCGGTCACCAAGCGCTCGGAGTCGCTCCTGGGCGACTACCTGCTGGACCTGAACCCCGGCACGGAGCAGGCGCCGGAGCTGGAGAACGGCGGGCAGATCCGCCGCGTCATCGACACCCAGGGCGTGGAGGCCGTCTTCGAGTCCCTGTCGCAGATCACCTCCGACATCCAGCAGGTGACGGGCGCGCTGCGCGAGGTGCTGGGCGGCGAGAAGGGCGCGGGCAGCCTGGAGCGCATCGTGGAGAACCTGGTCCGCCTGTCGGACTCGGTGGACGCGACGGTGCGCCGCAACACGGACCGCCTGGACACCATCATGGCGAACGTGGAGGGCGTGTCCTCCGACGTGCGCGCCATCACCCAGGGCAACGGCGCGGAGGTGACGCGCATCGTCACCAACGTGGAGCGCATCACCCAGGACGTCCGCGAGGTGCTGGGCACCGTCAAGAACATCGTGGGCAGCGGGGAAGGGGAGTTCAAGGAGAGCGTCTCCAGCCTCAAGCAGACGCTGGGCCGGCTGGACAACACCCTGGCCAACCTGGAGGACATCACCCGCAAGGTGAAGGACGGCGAGGGCGCCGCGGGCGCGCTGCTCACCGACGAGCAGCTGGGCCAGCGCCTCAGCGAGGCCGTCACCGACGTGAGCGAGTTCGCCACCCGCCTCAGCACCCTGCAGACGGAGGTGGGCCTGTTCAGCAGCTACCTGGTGTCCCAGGGCGCGTCGAAGAACGGCCTGACGCTGAAGCTCATCCCCAAGCCGGACAAGTACTACCTGCTGGAGATCATCGACGACCCGCGCGGCTCCGTCAGCACGCAGGTGGTGCAGACGAACCCGCCGTCGGAAGGGGACCCGGTCATCCAGACGCAGAAGGTGACCAAGGAGTCCTTCAAGGTCAGCCTCCAGTTCGCCAAGCGCTACTACTTCACCACCCTGCGTGTGGGCCTCATTGAATCCACGGGCGGCGTGGGCGCGGACCTGCACCTCTTCGACGACGTGCTCACCCTGAAGATGGACGCGTTCAACTTCACGGCGGACGAGCTGCGCTACCCGCGCCTGCGTGCCATGCTGAAGGCCCAGGCGTTCGACCACCTGTACGTCATGGCGGGCATGGACGACATCCTCAACGCCCGGCAGCGCGACGCGGCCACCCGGCGCCTCATCGCCGGCCGCGACTTCTTCTTCGGCGCGGGCTTCTTCTTCACCGACGACGACCTGAAGGCGCTCATCACCACCACGGGCATCCCGACCTTCTAGACCGTTGTCCCCTTGACGTTGCCGGGAAGGTGTCGTACCCGGCACGGGCACGGGGTTTCCCCTGGAATGCGCCGTGCCCTGACGCGATGCCGTACCCGCGCCGGGTCACCCCCAGGAAGAAGCCCCCATGTCTCTGCTCGTCGTCGGTTCAATCGCGCTGGACTCGCTGGAAACGCCCTTCGGCAAGAAGGAGGACGTGCTGGGTGGTTCGGCCACCTACTTCTCCACGTCCGCGTCCTTCTTCGGCCCCGTGCAGCTGGTGGCGGTGATTGGCGAGGACTTCCCGGAGTCGCACCTGCAGTTCCTGCGCGGGCGCGGAATCGACCTGGAGGGGCTCACCCGTGAGTCCGGCCGCACGTTCCGCTGGAAGGGCAAGTACGGCTGGGAGCTCAACGAGGCGCAGACGCTGGACACCCAGCTCAACGTCTTCGAGTCCTTCTCGCCCAACCTGCCGGCCGCCTACCGCGAGACGCCCTACGTCTTCCTGGGCAACATCCACCCGGAGCTCCAGTCGCGCGTGCTGGACCAGGTGAAGGCGCCCAAGCTGGTGGCCGCGGACACGATGAACTTCTGGATCCAGGGCAGCCGCCCCGCGCTGCTCAAGACGCTCCAGCGCGTGAACCTGCTCTTCATCAACGACGCGGAGGCGCGCCAGCTGTCCGGCGAGCACAACGTGGTGAAGGCCGCCCGCGCCATCCTGTCCATGGGCCCGTCCCGCGTGGTCATCAAGCGCGGCGAGCACGGCGCGCTCCTCTTCGACCAGGACCACATCTTCGCTTGCCCGGCCTTCCCCCTGTCGGAGGTGTTCGACCCCACCGGCGCGGGTGACACCTTCGCCGGCGGCTTCATGGGCACCCTGGCCACCGCCGGCGCCGGCAAGGTGGATCAGCAGGTGCTGCGCAAGGCCATGGTCATGGGCAGCGTGATGGCCTCCTTCACCGTGGAGAAGTTCTCCCTGGAGCGCCTGCGCGAGGTGCAGCGCCCGGAGATCCACGCCCGCTTCGCCGAGTTCAAGAAGCTCACCCACTTCGACGACCTGGGCCCGCTCGGCGGGTAGGGGAGCGCGGCGAGGGAACGGATGGCCCGGTGTGGAACTTGACGGGCCGCACCCACCCTCCCTAGGCTCGGGCGGACGCAGTGGATGAATAAATCCGGTGCGGACGTCCTTTTTCAGCGCCGACGTGGACGGGAAGGTTCCACGTCGGGAGGTCCCCCGGTTGAGCGAAAATCGAAAGCACGCGCGGGTCGGCACCCTCCTGCGCTGCTGGTGCGAGGGTGAGAACGTGACCCTGTATGCACGCATCGCCAACCTGAGCGAGGGCGGCCTCTTCGTGAGGACGAGCACCCCGCTGGCGGCGGGGACGCGGACGCAGGTGCGGCTCACCCAGCAGGCGACGGACACGCAGTTGCAGGCGCAGGCCACGGTCGTCTGGTTGCGGCAGGAAGAGCAGCCCGCCGGCCGGCCCCCGGGCATGGGCCTGAGATTCGAAGCGTTGGACGCGGACGCGCTGACGAGTCTGCGGCGCATCATCTCCCAGCAGCAAACCCACCCCTAGGGTTCCCATGCGCATCGCCGTCATCTCCGACATCCACTCCAACATCGAGGCCCTCACGGAGGTGCTGAGGGTGGCGGAGCACCAGAAGGTGGACCGCTTCGTGTCGCTGGGGGACATCGTCGGTTATGGGGCGTCCCCCAACCCGTGCTGTGAGCTGGTGCGCTCGGTGGCGGAGATCACGCTGCTGGGCAACCACGACGCCGCGGTGGCGGGGCGGATGGACTACTCGTACTACTACGACGCCGCCCGGCACGCGCTCGACTGGAGCGCCAACGTCATCTCCGACGAGAACCTGGCCTGGCTCCGAAGCCTCCCGTACACGTACCGCATCGGCGAGGTGGGCTTCTGCCACGGGTCGCCCATCGACCCGAAGGCGTACGAGTACATCTTCGCGCTGGAGCAGGCGCGGGAGCTGACGCCGTACGTGGCGGAGCTGCCGGAAGTGACGTTCATCGGCCACAGCCACCTGTGCCGCGCGTTCGCCATTGGCAACGGCGAGGTGAACGACGTGGTGGCGCAGAAGTTCGTGCTGCGCAAGGGCTACAAGTACATCGTGTCCGTGGGGAGCGTGGGCCAGCCGCGCGACTACGACAACCGGGCCTGCTTCGTCATCTGCGACACGGACGCGCGCACGGTGGAGTACCTGCGCGTGGAGTACGACATCGAGACCTCCGCGCAGAAGATCTTCGACGCGGACCTGGCGCTCAACTTCGGCAAGCGGCTGTTCCTGGGCGTGTAGGTGCGCCTGCCGCACCCCGTGCGGAAAAGGGGCGCGGCCGGACGGAAGGTGGCATAAACCGGGGCTGTGCGCCCCCAGGTCTTCCGTCCGAAGCGGCCCATCATGGGCCTTGGCCTCGCAGCCTTCCTGTTCGTCGCCGGGTGCAGCCGTTCGCCCGCGCCGCCCTCGCCCGAGTTCGAGCAGGCCAGCCGCCGGTGGTCGGCGCTCTACGCCCAGAAGCTGGACGACGCGTACCTGGACCCCTCCATCGGGGAGATTGAGGCGCAGCTGCAGCGCGTGCCCGCGGACAGCGTGGACTCCGTCGCGTCCCAGGACCTGCTCCAGCGCATCCAGGCGGGCCGCACGCGCATGCAGGCGGCCCTCGAGGACCAGCGCCGCGCGGTGGCCAACGCCGGCAAGCTGCCCACCCTGGACCCTTCTTCAACGGACATCCCTCGCCCGCCCGAGCCCGTGGCGGAGGAGCCTGTGGACGCCGGGCCGGAGGACGCCGGGGTGATTGCCGGGCCCCAGATGGGCACCCCGGCCTCCCAGCTGGTGGCGGGCTTCGAGGGCTGCTTCACCCGCGGAACGCCCGTCACCGTGGAGGAGCGGGGGATGCGGGAAACCTGGCAGCTGAGCGACCGGGCGTCCTGCCAGCTGGGGTACCCCACCCACCGGGACTCCGTGCTGGTGATTGAAGACGGCCGTGTGTTGGCGCTGTTACCCAAGAGCGCCATGCGGACCGTGCGCCGTTATGAGGACGGCGGCACGGTGCCCGCGGACAGTGGCGGGCGTTGAACCTCTCTCTTTCAAGAGCTGACGACCTTCGATGAACGAACAGACCTTCATGAAGTTGATGCGCGTGCTCCCCAAGTCGGCGGTGTCCTCCGCGGTGGGGCTGGCCACGCGCCTGCCCGCGCCCGCGCCGGTGCACCACTGGGCCATGCGCACCTTCGCCAAGGCGTACAACGTGGACATGGAGGAGGCGGAGCACTCCTTCGAGAAGTACCCGACCTTCGCCCAGTTCTTCACCCGCGGCCTGAAGCCGGGCCTGCGCCCGGTGGACGCCGGTGAGAAGGTCGTCGTGTCCCCGGTGGACGGCCGGGTGTCCCAGGTGGGCTACGCGGACAACGGCCGCTGCCTGCAGGCCAAGGGCATCGAGTACACGGTGGACGAGCTGTTGGGTGACTCGCAGGCGGCGAAGCCCTTCCACGGCGGCGCCTGGACGACGGTGTACCTGTCTCCGCGCGACTACCACCGCATCCACTCGCCGCTGGGCGGCACCATCACCGGGTACGCGTACATCCCGGGTGAGTTCTGGCCGGTGAACCCCGCGTCGGTGAAGAACAAGCAGTCGCTGTTCTGCGTGAACGAGCGGCTGGTCACCTACCTGGACACCGTGGCCGGCAAGGTGGCGGTGGTGAAGGTGGGCGCCACCTGCGTGTCGCGCATCAAGGCGTCCTACGAGGACATCACCACGCACGTGGGCCAGCCCGGCAAGGTGCACAGCTACAGCGCGGGCATCCCGGTGGAGAAGGGCGGCGAGCTGGGCCGCTTCGAGATGGGCTCCACCGTCATCCTCTGCTTCGAGCCCGGCCGCGTGCGCTGGGATGACAGCATGCAGCCGGAAGCGGTGGTGCGCATGGGCACGCGTATCGGAGTCATCACGTGAGCCAGAAGATCAACGGCGTGAAGGGGATGAACGACCTTCTGCCGGGCGAGATTGAAATCTGGCAGTTCGTGGAGTCGACCGCGCGCACGCTGTTCGGCCGCTTCGGCTACGGCGAGGTGCGCACGCCGATGGTGGAGGACACGGCCCTCTTCGTGCGCAGCGTGGGCGAGGAGACGGACATCGTCGGCAAGGAGATGTACACCTTCGAGGACAAGGGCGGCCGCAGCCTGTCCCTGCGTCCGGAGGGCACCGCGCCCGCGGCGCGCGCGTACATCGAGCACTCGGTGAACAACCAGGAGCCGGTGTCGCGCTGGTTCTACATGGGGCCCATGTTCCGCTACGAGCGGATGAAGACGGGCCGCTACCGTCAGTTCTCCCAGATTGGCGCGGAGGCCTACGGCGCCAAGGAGCCCGCGCAGGACGCGGAGCTGATGGACGTGGTGGTGCAGTTCCTGGAGGCCCTGGGCCTCACGGACGTCACCCTGAACATCAACTCGCTGGGCGACGACAACTGCCGGCCCGCGTACCACGCCAAGCTGGTGGAGTACCTCAACGCGCACAAGGAAGAGCTGTGCGCGGACTGCCAGCAGCGGCTGGAGCGCAACCCGCTGCGCGTCCTGGACTGCAAGAACGAGAAGTGCCAGGCGGTGGCCGCGGCCGGGCCCAACGTGCTGGAGTTCCTCTGCGAGCCGTGCCACGCGCACTTCACGGACCTGCAGCGCAAGCTGGGCGTGCTGGGCATCCGCTACGTGGTGAACCACCGGTTGGTGCGCGGCCTGGACTACTACACGCGCACCGTCTTCGAGTTCATCGCCTCGCACCCCGCGCTGGGCACCGCCAGCACCGTGGGCGGCGGCGGGCGCTACGACAAGATGATGAAGGGCCTGGGCGGGCCGGACGTGCCCGCGGTGGGCTACGCCATGGGCCTGGACCGGCTGGTGCTGCTCTTGAAGGAGAGCGGCAAGACGTTCGCCCAGCGGCCGGACCTGTTCATCGCCGTGGCGGACGAGGGCTCGCAGGACGAGGGCCTGAAGCTCGCCAGCCGCCTGCGCCGCGAAGGCCTCAAGGTGGACTTCGACACGCGCGGCGGCAGCCTCAAGAGCCAGATGAAGCGCGCGGACAAGTCCGGCGCCCGCTTCACGCTGGTGCTGGGCGAGCAGGAGCGCACCAGCGGCCAGGCGAAGCTCAAGCCGATGGCGGGTGGTGAGCCCGTCCCCGTGGCGCTCGACAGCGTCGCCGCCACCGTGCGCGCGCAGCCGGAAGCTCCGGCCCCGGCCCCCGCGGGCTGATCCCACTTCCCCCTCCGGCATGACGCGCCCGGCCGGAGGGGAGGGGGGCGGCCTGTCTTCCCAGAAAACCCGGGAGTAAAGGTGTTAAGCATCGTAAGTCCTGGGAATCGCTGGGGGATTGAGGCCTCGGAGATTCGCGGACATTGAGAGGGTGGAGTAGAATTCCCTCCGCGATGCCGAGCGCTCCCCAGCCTGTTTCCGTGATCGATGGCCCTCGTTGGATCCCTGTCGCCGGGGACAGCATGTGGCCGTCGTTGCGTGCGGGTGACGTGGCGGAAGTGGAGCCGCTGGTGGAGGCGCCGCGCCCGGGTGAGGTGGTGCTGGCGCGCTTCGAGTCCTCGCTGGTGCTGCACCGGGTGCGGTGGTGTGACGGCAGCGTCTGTGCGCTTCGCGGGGACAATGGCGGCATGGAAGATCCGCCGCTGCCTCTCGTCCGTATCCTGGGACGTGCGCGGCGCGTGCGCCGGGGCGGCGCGCTGCTGGAGATGGACTGTTGGGACGTGGGACCGCGGCGGCTGGGCCGCTGGCGCGCGACGCTGAAGCGCCAGGTGGCCGCGTGGCTGGGAAGGACGGGCCGCGCATGAGCTTTCAGGAAGGCAGCGTTCCCCGGCGGCGTGCGGGGACCTCGGGGGAGGGCTTTGGCGCGGACTTCCTGGTGCTGGACGCGGAGGGGCGCACGCTGCGCGGGCTCAACCCGACGGCGGCGCGCATCTGGGCGCTGTGCGATGGACAGCGCACGGCCCGGGCGGTGGCGGAGCAGGTGGCTTCCGAGTTTTCGACCGACGTCGGTCCGGTGCTGACCGACACGCTGCGCTTCCTGGAGGAGCTTCAGCGGCGAGGTCTGTTGGACGAAGTGCGCGCGCCGGCCGGTGCCGCGCCTCTGGAGGAAACATGATGCGGGCGCTCGTGACCGTGCTGGCGGGTGCGATGGTGCTGTCGGCGTGCTCGGAAGGGGTGTCCCCCCTGCCGCCGCCGTCGGCCGTGAAGCCGGGGCAGGGCAGCGGCTCCGTCACCCCCGTCGATTCGGCCGACGTGCTGGCCGGTGGCGGGAGCGTGGCCCGGCCGCCGCCTCCGGCCCCCGCGGGCGAGGAGCCGCCACCGGAAGAGCCGCCACCGGAAGAACCGCCGCCGGCGCCGCCCCCGACCGGGAGCGCGGAGGTGGTGGGCGTGGGCTCCGAGCCCACGGCCCTGTCCGAGGTGCAGCAGGTGGACGTGGACTTCGTGGTGAGCGGCGTGCGGAACAAGGGCCTGGTGGACGTGGAGTTCATCGCGCCGGGCGGGCGTCCGTACGAGAAGCGGAGCTCAACGGTGGAGGCTCCGCCGGAGGAGACGCGCACGCTGCGCTATTCGCTGCCGGTCGCGGGCACGCAGGTGTCCATGACGCGCATGACGGGCACCTGGCAGGTGCGCTTCTTCCTGGATGGGGCGCAGCTGGCCGCCACGTCCTTCACCCTGGAGCCGTGACGTGATGCACGCCATGAACGTCCGCATCCTCGCGCTCGTCGCCGTGCTGCTGCCCGCGGTGGGCTTCTCCCAGACGTCCTGGACCGTGCGCCCCATCCCCACCGCCGGCGAGACGGTCGCGCGGGTGGTGGTGGGTGAGGCGTCCGAGCTCGTCGTGGAGGTGACCAACACGTCGACGTCCACGAACGACGCGCGCCTGTCGGAGGTGTCGTTCGTCCTCCCGACCGGCTACCAGCTCCTGGGTGGCCTGCCGGCGGAGGAGAACCCGAACTGGAAGATCGAGTACATCGACTCCAACCAGCGGCGCATCACCTTCCAGTCCACGCTGGGCTGCATCGATGAAGGACGCGGCCTGGCGCGGACCCAGTCCGCGCGCTTCGTGCTGAGCGTGGTGGCCCCAGCGGCCGCCAGCGACGCCGTCAACGAGCGCTTCGTGACGGGCACGTATGGCCGCGACCAGTGCGATGGCACGAGCTACGGCATCACCCTCAACAGCACGACCCCGTGGACGCGCGGCATCCTGGCCTCGAACGTGACGCTGTCGCCCCGGATGCTGGCGGTCAATGGCACGACGGTGGCGCGCGTCGTGGTGGAGAACCGGGGGACGGGAGCGGCCACGGTGGTCCTGGACAACCCCGCCTCCACGAGCAGCGTGCCGCTCACCACCGTGAGCAAGAACCCCGCTGGCAACCTGTCCGTCGCGGTGCGCTCCGCGGGCATCTTCGTGGCCAACCTGCGGCCCACCGCCGCTGGCGCCGTGGCCGCGCGCGTGCGGGCGCGCACGAGCAACAATGTCTCCAACGCGCCGCTGGTGGACTCGCCCATGGCGGACGTGGGCAACCTGGTCGCGGCGGCGGACATGGACATCGTGGACGCGTTCGCGGGTGATCAGGTGACGCTGCGCCTGACGGTGCTCAACACCTCCACCACGAACACGTACACCCAGGTGCGCCCGCGCCCGCCGGTGCTCCTGGGGAGCGCGACGGCGTCGCTCGTGTCCGGGCCGTCGCCGGAGAGCGTGGCGCAGCTGGCGCCGGGGGCCTCCGCGCAGTTCACGTGGCGCTACCAGGTGTCGGGCACGCCCGGCGCCCGCTACCAGTTCCAGGCGCAGGTGGACGGGACGCTCAACGGTTCAGCCGTGGCGGGGGATGCCGTCACCGCGCGCAAGGGCCGCATCGTGGAGCACCGCGTGCGGCTGAGCCAGGAGACGATGTCCACCGCGGCCACGGGCGTGACGGTGGCGTACACGGTGCAGAACCGGGGCACGCTGCCCATCTACGAGGTGAAGCTGTTCAGGCCCGCGGTGAACTACTTCGCGGTGGCTGCGTCGGGCCCGCAGGCCTTCGGCGACTGGAACGTCTCCACGGACACGGCCGGCTTCCTCTGGGAGTCGGAGACCGGCATCCCGGTGGGCGGCGAGGCCGCCTTCCGCATCACCTATTCGGGCTTCACCGCCGTCACCGCGGACACGGCCTTCCGCCACCGGCTGGAGCTGAACCAGGGCTGGAACGATCCGCGCATCTACGTGGAGGCGACGATGACGCTGCTCTCGGTCGCCGCGTCCCCGGACGTGGGGCGGCTCACGGGCGTGGCCCGCGACGGCAGCGTGACGCTCACCTGGGACAACCCCTTCAACCACGGTGGCACCCTGGTGCTGCGCGCGGAAGGGACGAGCCCGCCCAACACCGCGCCGACCAGCGGCATGCGCTACGCGGTGGGAGACGTGCTGGGCAACGCGACGGTGGCCTACGTGGACGAGTTCAGCTCCGCGTCGTCCATGACGGACACGGCGGTGACGAACGGCACGACGTACACCTACCGCGTGTTCAACGCGGATGATCAGCTGCGGTACGGGCCGGGCAACCAGCCCACCTCGCAGGGGCTGCTGGTCACTCCCCGGGCTCGCGTGGCGGGCAACCCGCTGTGGTGCTACTCGGTGGGGTTGGACGCGACGCTGCAGCCCGTGACGGAGCTGGGCGTGGGCATCTTCAGCTCCTTCAACGACTCGGTGGTGGCCACGCGCACGAACACCACGAACCCGTCCGAGGACGGCGCGGAGCGCTTCCGGCCGGTGAAGATGGCGGGGAAGATCGCCACGCGCTTCCCGGTGGTGCCGCTGCTGGGCCGGCCCGGGCAGCAGTGGATCGTCGTGGGGGATCAGACCGGCATGCCGGCGGTGCTCAACGCGGCCACGGGCGAGTTCCTGTGGCGGAACACCACGCTGGGCCTGGGGAACATCAGCTCGTTCCCGGTGACGCAGCTGCTCGACTACGCGAACCCGGAGTACCGGACGACGTACTCGAACGTGGACCTGGCCATCTTCGCCACGCGCAACACGTCCGCGCAGAACCAGGTGGTCGCGCTCAACGCGGCCACGGGCGCGCTCATCTGGCGCTACCGGCCCGGGGACCTGGGCGTGGTGAGCGGCGGCATGATGGTGGACTACACGACGAACCGGCTCTACGTGCCGACCCTGTCGGGCACGAGCGCGGCCACGCTGCGCGTGCTCAACAGCCTCACGGGCGCGGAGGTGGCGCGGCTCGAGCTGGGCGACCTGGAGTTCAGCGTGGTCCGCAATGCCACGACCAACCAGATCCTGGTCACCGCCAACGACGGCCGGGTGTACGGCGTGAATCCGGCCACGTACGAGGTCGCGTGGACCGTCCAGGTCGAGGGCTCCACGCCGCGGACGTTCACCCACTTCGTGCGGCCCCAGGGCCGGGGCTTCGTGGTGAGCCGGACGAATGACACGGTGGAGCACTACTCAATCGATGCGGCGAACACGACCAACGTCCCGGCGAGGATGTGGACGACGCCCATCGCGAACCCGTCCGGCCTCTTCACCCTCAACGTGAACGGCGTGCCGCGCGTCTACGTCGGCAGCTCGGACGGCAAGGTGCACCAGCTGGAGCTGGAGAATGATGGGACGGACACCGGGCAGGTGACCGTGGGGCCGGCGCAGCTCATCGGCGTGCCGACCATCGATCACACCGTGGGCCGGTTGCATGTCGGTACCGCGGATGGTCGAATCTGTGCCTTTCCGGTGCCCTTCTAGGTGGGCCATCACGTGAGCCAACGCCCTTCACAGCCGCCCGCGGGGCCCGCCGTGCCAAAGCCGCCGGCCGCGTCCGCCGTGTACGTGCCTCCCGCCATCCTGTGGGAGCAGCCCTTCGTCGCGCTGGCGCAGCTGTCCATGTGCACCATCCCCGGCGAAGGGGAGTGCGTGCCGTGAACGGCGGGGACCCCCTGCCGGGTCCCCGTGACGGCGCGCTCCGGATCACCCTGGCCGGGTGGACTGTGGCGCTCGACGTGGAAGATGAAGCGCTCGCCGGTCCGCTCCGGCGCGTGTTCGGCGCGTTCCTCGCTCCGGAGGCCGTGGCGCCCGATGCCCGGCTGGTGATGCGGAACCCTCCCGGTCCCCTTGCTCCACCTGAGATGCAGGAGCTGCCCCGGCTTACGCCCGGTGACTCCGGGACGCTGAGCGTGGAGGGCGCCGGGTACTCCGCGGCGCTCTCTTCGGATCGGTGCCACGCGGACGTCATCGGGTCCGGGCGGTACCCGGTGGAGAACGTGATCAAGGTGATGCTCGCGGCCGCGCTGGCGAAGCGTGGCGGGCTGCTCATCCACGGCGTGGGGCTGGTGCACGAGGGCCGCGCCGCGCTCTTCGTGGGGCACTCCGGCGCGGGCAAGAGCACCCTGGGCGGGCTGTGGCGCGAGGCGGGCGGGACCGTGCTCGCGGATGAGTTGGTGGCGGTGTGGCCCGTGGAGGGGGGGGATGGCGCGCGGCGGGAACGCCCTGGAACGTGCCGGTCCGGACCGCCGAGGCCGCGCTCGTCGCGGTGGGCACGCTGGGTTGGGACGCGGC
>NZ_RAVY01000163.1:0-21812 GCF_003611625.1 Corallococcus sp. CA054B | reverse complement strand
CGAGGAGCCCCCTCCGCCGGAACCCGAACCGGAGCCGCAGCCCGAGCCCGAGCCGGCGCAGCAGGAGGAGCAGCCCGCCTCCGAGGATGGCTCCGCGTCCGCCTCCGAGGAGCCGCAGTCTGACGGTGGCGAGGAGCTGCCCATGCCGGAGCCCGCCCCGGCGGCCATGTCCGCGCTGGCGGACAAGAAGAAGCTCGTCCCGCTCATCGTCATGGGCGTGGTGGGGCTGAGCTTCCTGGTGCTGATGATCGCCGTGCTCGCGGGCGCCTGAGCCGCGCCCCTGGCGCCACGGCGCCACCCTTCCCTTCCTTCTCCCGGAAACAGCAGGGCCTCCGCTGAAGAGCGGAGGCCCGGGTCCTTCACACGCTCCTGCGCCGCTACCGGCCGGAGGAGATGCGCGCCACCGGCTGGATGTTCAGGTCCGGGGACAGCTCCTGGTAGCTGAGGATGGAGAACGAGGGGTTGAACTCGTACTCCAGCAGCTTGCGCACGTAGCGGCGGATGTCCATCGCCGTGAGGATGACGGGGCGCTGGGCGCTGGGCGGCAGGTGACCGCATTCCGAGCGCACCGCGCCGACGATCTCCTGGGCGATCTCCGGCTCCAGCGCCAGGTGCGCGCCCGCGGAGGTGCGCTTGATGGAGCTGCGGATGGCCTCCTCGATGTTCGGGTCGAGCAGGTACACCACCAGCGTGCCGCTGCCGCGCGCGTACTTGTGGGAGATGTAGCGGCGCAGCGAGGCGCGGACATGCTCGGTGAGCATGACGTTGTCGGCCTCCACCTGGCCGTACTCGGACAGGGCCTGGAGGATGCCGCGCAGGTCGCGGATGGAGATCTCCTCCTCCACCAGGCGCCCGAGGATGTCCGTCAGCTTCAGCACGTTGACGATCTTCGGGACGACTTCCTTCACGATGGCCGGGAACGCCTTCTCCAGCTGCTCCAGCATCGTCTGCGTCTCCTGCACGCCCACGAACTCGCGCGCGTTCTTTCGGAGCACGGCGGCGGTGTGCAGGATGATGTAGCCGGGCACGTCCCACGTGGTGAGGCCCGCGGACTCGAGCGTCTCCCGGAAATGCTCGGGCACCCACGCGGCAGGCTGGCGCGTCGCGGGGTTGATGGCCTCGAAGCCGGGGATGTTCATCAGCTTGAGGCGCTCCACCGTGTCGTTCACCAGGATGTGGCCCAGGGTGGCCTGGCCGGTGACGACGGGCACTTCGTTGATTTGAATCTGGTAGGCCCCGGGCGGCAGGCCGCCGTTGCCGCGCGCGCGCACGCCGGGGAAGCGCACGCCCAGCTCCACGAAGAGGCCGTCGCGCATGAACGGGATGAGTTCGAAGAGGAACTTGCCGCCGTCCTGCCGCGAGTCCACGAAGGGCACCAGCGCGTCGGACACCTCCAGCACGATGGGCGTGACGACGGGGATGAACAGCTCCGAGTCCGGGTTGAGCTGCTCCTTGGGCGGAGGCTCGGCGGACACGGGCGTGCCGAAGCTGGACTCCATCGCGGGGCCGGCTTCCTCGGCGGCCAGCGCCTCGTCGCGCTTGCGCATCATCGTCCAGGCGCCGAAGCCCGCGCCCGCGCCCAGCAGGAAGAAGGGAATCTTAGGGAGGCCGGGGATGAGGCCCAGGCCCACGAGCATGGCCGCCGCGATGGCGATGGCCTTCGGGAAGGCGGTGAGCTGCGTACCCACGTCCTTGCCCAGGTGCGCGCCCTCTTCCTCGCCGCCCACGCGCGTCACCAGGATACCGGCGCAGGTGGAGATGAGGATGGCGGGGATCATGCCCACCAGACCGTCACCGATGGTGAGCAGCGTGTACTTCTGCGCGGCGTCACCGGCGGACATGCCCTTCTGCGTGACGCCGATGATGAGGCCACCCACGATGTTGATGACCGTGATGATGATGGACGCGATGGCGTCGCCCTTCACGAACTTCATCGCGCCGTCCATGGCGCCGAAGAGCTGGCTCTCACGCTCCAGGTCGCGGCGCTTCTTCTTCATCTGATCCTGATCAATCACGCCGGCGCGCAGGTCCGCGTCGATGGACATCTGCTTGCCGGGCATGGCGTCCAGGGTGAAGCGCGCGGCCACTTCCGCGACGCGCTCCGAGCCCTTGGAGATGACGATGAAGTTCACCACCACCAGGATGAGGAAGAGGATGGCGCCGACGACGAAGTTGCCCTGCACCACGAAGTTACCGAACGCCACCACGACTTCGCCCGGGTCGCCGGTGAGCAGGATGAGTCGCGTGGTGGAGATGGTCAGCGACAGACGGAACATCGTCGTGATCAGCAGGATCGTCGGGAACGACGACAGGTACAGCGCGCTGGGCACGTAGAGGGAGATGAGGAGCAGTACCACCGAGATGCTGATGTTCAGCGTCAGCAACACGTCCAGGACGATCGTCGGCAGCGGGACGATCATCATCGCGACGATGGCCACGACGACCACCGCTAGGACAATGTCGGAGTACTTGTTCAGGAAGCTGTTCGGATCGGCGTTGGCCATCGGCGGGGCCATCCTAATCCGTGCGCGCCCCCGAGCCCAAGGGGGGGCCTTCCCTCACCTGTCCGGCGAGGGAGCCTGCAGACAGCCTACGAGCGGTCCTCGGGGGCTTCGGATTCCGAAGCCTCGTCCGAACTCTCCAGGGCCGCGGCGGCCAGCATGCGCGCACGACGGCTCAAGGGGTCCTTGTCCTCGGGGTCCAGCGACACGGCATGCTGGAAGTCGCGGGCCGCTTCCGTCGTCCGGCCCTGGCGGAGGAACGCCTCGCCCCGGTTGACGAAGGGCGTGATGTCGGTGGGGTCCAGCTCGATGGCGCGGTTGAAGCACGCCACGGCGGTGTCCAGATCCTCCAGCGCCAGGTGGCAGGCGCCCAGCGCGGTCTGGAAGTAGGCCTCGCTCGCGTCCATCGCCGAGAGCGTCTCGAAGATGGCCAGCGACTCGCTGAAGTTCCCGTCCTGGAAGAGGTTGAATCCCTCCGTGGCCCGCTCGAGCATCTCCGGTCCGGACAGGGGCTTCGCGTTGTCGGTCGACACAGAGGCCTTCGAATCAGTCGTCATCTGCGCAGCACCCTTACAGAAGGCAGGAGGACAGGCGCGAGGACCCGCCTCGTAAGGCTCGGGCGGGCTCCGGGCGCCGGCAGTTTAGACTGTTATCGGCACAACCACCAAAGAGGGTGCGCGGTCCGGAGCCTCGCCGGAAAAAATAAACGGCGGAAAATGGGAGCAGGAAACTCCTGGGCCCCACCCCGGATAATCCTTTTGTAAGCCGCACCGCAGCCCAACCACTGCAGACTTTCTGGAGGATATCGCCATGACGATTACCGCCGCCGCCAACAACTCCCTGAACAGCGCCCTGAGCACCTCGGGCGGCCTGAGCGCCCTCGAGAAGCAGTCTCTGTCCGGCCTGGACAAGGGCAGCCCCGAGTACAAGCGCGCCGAGGCGCAGCTGCTCCTCCAGAAGCTCCAGGAGACGGTCTCCTTCATCTCCAACATGATGAAGAAGAAGAACGAGATCGCGATGGCCACCATCGGCAACCTGCGCTAGTCGCTGGTTGACGCAGCTGGCTGTACCTTCCGGCTCTGCTCCGGCCCCCTGGGCCTGGTGCGGAGCCGGTTGCTTTTGCGGGCTGCGCGCTCCCGCCTGGCCTGGAGCGACTCCGGCTGGCCGCCGTTCCTGATCCTGGGCCCCTCTGGATCGCCGGGGAAAAATCAGGAGAAAATAGGCAGGAGGAAACTCCTGGCCCCTACCCCGGATAATCCTTTTGTAAGCCGCACCGCAGCCCAACCACTGCAGACTTTCTGGAGGATATCGCCATGACGATCACCGCCGCCGCCAACAACTCCCTGAACAGCGCCCTGAGCACCTCGGGCGGCCTGAGCGCCCTCGAGCAGCAGTCCCTGTCCGGCCTGGACAAGGGCAGCCCCGAGTACAAGCGCGCCGAGGCGCAGCTGCTCCTCCAGAAGCTCCAGGAGACGGTCTCCTTCATCTCCAACATGATGAAGAAGAAGAACGAGATCGCGATGGCCACCATCGGCAACCTGCGCTAGTCGCTGGTTGACGCAGCTGGCTGTACCCTCCGGCTCTGCTCCGGCCCCCTGGGCCTGGTGCGGAGCCGGTTGCTTTTGCGGGCTGTGCACCCCCGCTGGAGACCCCTGGAAAGGCCCCGGGGCTGTCCCCAGGAGGCGTGGCGGCGGACGCATGGCGTGCCCCGCAAAGACTTCGGCCGCCCGAGCCTTCCGCTTGCGCGGGCTCGGACGGCCGGGGTCATGACACCTTCGACTGCGGGGGAAGGACTACTCCCAGAGGTCCGACATCAGCTCCTTGCGGCGGTTCGTCAGGCGCCGGAGGAAGTTGTCAGTGCTGATCTTGTCGGAGATCTGCGTGCCGAGCTCCTTGTTCCAGGTCTTCTTGAACTCCGCCTCGGTCTCCGCGGGGGAGTGGTTCTTCGCGAACTCCTCCATGTGGGCCGAGACCTTCTTCTGCAGGGCCTCGTTGCGGGACTTGTCCAGGCCGGTGCCCTTCATCTTCTCGTTCATCTGGCCCTGCCAGGCCGTGTTCGAGGAGTTGGACTGGCTGGTACGCGAAGCGGAGCTGGGAGCGCTGCCGTTGATCTTGGTCATGGGGGAGGTCCTCCGAGATTTGGAAACCCGCGAAAACTGCCTCTGAAACCATTATCGCGGGTGGAGCCGCAAGGTTGCGTCTCCCCGCGATCCTCCGTGCGCGCCCGGGGCCGGGCGCGCGCGGGGCAGGATCAGCCCTTGAGCTTGCCCAGGCTGGGGTTCTTCATCCAGGCCTTGAAGGAATCCAGCTGCTGCTGCTCGCCCTTCACGTCCGGCTTGACCGCGCCCGGGGGCGGGGGCACGTCGCCCAGGGCCGCGGCCCGGTTGGAGTTGCCGGACTCGAAGCCGTCCTGGGCGCCCGTGGAAGGACGCCCGCCCGCCTGCGCCGCCGGCTTGGCACCCGCGGCCGGGGCCGCCGCCTCCGTGCCACCGAAGCCACGCGCGTTCAGGTAGGCCGACAGCCACTCCAGGGCGCCCTCGAGGCAGTCCGGCGGCTTGCCCGTGGCGGTGTCCTTGCTGTATCGCGTAAAGGCATCCTTCACGTCCTGGAAGGTCTGCCAGTCGATGGCCGCACCGGACTTGGTGTTGGACATCAACTTGATGAGGGCTCGGAGCACCTGCTGCTCGGTGCCCTTCGCATCCTTGGCGGCCTTCTCCAGTTCGGGCAGCAGGCTGTCGCGCTTCGCGTGGAGTTCGGCGGGAGCCTCGGGCGGCATCTCAGCGGGAACCGTCGACTTCTTGTTCGACATGGAATGATCCTCCGGATGTGGAAGGGAAGGCAGGGGTCTGGGAGCAGCCTAGCAGATAGCCCGTCCCCTCCCGAAAGTCCTAATGAACCACGGAAATCACGTGAAACCCAGCCAGTGACCGGGGCGGGCCGTGGATCAGCGCCGGGTGAGGGCGGTGATCATCGCGGCGGCCTTGCGCACCACCGGGTCGTCGGTGGGGGGCATCGCCGCGGCGCGGCGCAGATCCTCCAGCGCCTGGGGCTTCTGGCCCAGGGCCAGCTTCACCTCCGCGCGGCCCACGTAGACGGAAGCGTCCTGGGGGGCCAGCTTGGCGGCCACGTCGAAGGCGGCCAGCGCGCCCTGCCCGTTGCCCGCGGCCATCTCCACCACTCCGAGCGCCTTGGCGAAGTACACGTCCGTGGGGTTGATGGCGTACAGCCCCTGGAACAGCGTGCGCGCCTCCGCCACCCGGCCCTGGTAGAAGAAGAAGTAGGCCGTCTTGGCGATGGCATAGAGCTCGTCGTTGGAATAGCCGCGCACCTCGCGGAGCGTGGCCTTCCCTTCCGCCCAGCGCTGCAGGAGCGCGGTGAGCTTCGCCTCGTCCTGCGGATCTTCCGGGTCCAGCGCCGCCATGGGTCAGTAGCCCTCGTCCTTCTGCTCTTCCCACATGCGGCGGATGATCTCCTGCGACTCCGCGCTCACCTGATCCACCAGGCCCAGCATCGCGGACTCGCGCTGCAACAGGGCCTTGAGGCGCTCCAGGCGCTCCGGAGGCGCGTTCACCCTGGACAGGCCACGCTCCAGCATGCGGCGCTGCCCGTCATCCCCCCGGCCGGCGACGCTGGCCAGGTGCGGCCGGTCACTGAAGCCCTCCAGGTCCGCGTCGTGGCCGCCCGGGTGGGGCGGAAGGGGCAACCGGAGCTCTTCCGACGAGTGCGCCGGACCAATGAAGTCCAGGAGCGCCGCGGAGGGCATCGACGGGTTCTTGATGTTGCCCGCCTTGCGCAGCTTCTTCGCCCGGTCCAGCTGGGACGGGTCCACCAGCCGCTCGCGGACGCTGCGGGGACCTCCCCAGGGCCAAAGCGCGGTGCTGGGGGGCTGATTGTTGATTTTGGCCATGGCGGCGCGACTTCAATACAGGTGGGGGGCCCGCGTCCAGCCCCCTTCAGCGCCCGCCCGCCTGCTCCCGCTGCAGCGCGTAGACGAAGTTCAGCACCTCGGCGACCGCGTCGTAGAGCTCCTCCGGGACTTCCTGCCCCACGTCCACCCGGTACAGGGCGTGGGCCAGGGACACGTTGCGCATCACCGGGATGCCGTACTGCTTGGCGATCTCCCGGATCTTCTCCGCCTTGAGGCGCATGCCCTTCGCCACCACGCGAGGCGCGCCGTCCGCCTTGTTGTCGTACTTGATGGCGATGGCGATGTCCGCCTCTTCGTCGCTGGCCATGGCCTCTCCTTCCTCAGGCGCGCGCTGGCGGCGCCGCGTTCTGCTGCTTGAGCCCGTAGACGAAGTTCAGCACCTCGGCGACCGCGTCGTAGAGCTCCTCCGGGACTTCCTCGCCCACCTCCACGCGCAGGAGCGCGTGCGCCAGCGGGACGTTGCGCAGCAGGGGGACGTCCGCCTCGCGCGCCAGCGCCTTGATGCGCTCCGCCTTGGCGTCCATGCCCTTCACCAGCACCCGCGGCGCCCCGTCCTTGTTCTGGTCGTACTGCAGCGCCACCGCGACGTGATCCGGGTTGGTGACGATGACGCTCGCGTCCTTCACCGCCTCCATCTGGGCTCCCTCCATGATCTCGTGGTGGAGCTCCTTGCGCTTGGCCTTGTGGTGCGGGTCGCCCTCGCTCTGCTTGTACTCCTTCTTCACCTCCTCCTTCGTCATCATCATGTCCTTCATGTACGACTTGCGCTGCCACCACACGTCGAACACGCCGAAGACGACGAAGAGCAGCACGATGCGCATGGCCACCCGGGTGATGATCTCCCCCAGGATGGCCATGATGCCTTGCGTGTCCTGCCGCACCGTTTCGATGACCAGGGGCATGGAGTCGCGCACCACGCCGTAGACGACGAAGGCGGCGACGGTGATCTTGATGAGGTTCTTCAAGAGTTCGACGAAGGCCTTCTTCGTGAACATGTTCTTCAACCCCGCGATGGGGTTGAGCTTGTCTAACTTCGGGATGAGCGGGTCGATGGTGAAGAGCGACCCCACCTGGAGGAAGTCCATCAGCCCTCCCAGCACCGCCGCGCCGGCCACCACCGGCACCGTCAGGAGCAGCATCGTGCGCAGGCCCATCACCATCAGCTGTGACGTCGCCAGGGCCAGGTCATCCGAGTGGGCGATGGCGTCGAAGCTGAAGCGGAACAGCACGGAGATCTCCCTCTCCACGGTGTCCCAGGTGCCCTTGACGATGCCCAGGCCGGCGATGAGCACGGCCACGCCCGTCAGGTCCTTGCTCTTCCAGGTCTGACCCTTCTTGCGAGAGTCGTCGAGCTTCTTCTGCGACGGTTCTTCTGTTTTGTCGCCACTCTCGTCCGACATGGAGGAATCCCGGGGGGCTCAGGCCAGCAGCTGGATGGCGTGCTGGAACATGCGGAGCATGTTGGCCAGCTCCTGCTGCATGCGGCCAATCACGACATGGATGGCGATGAACATGATCAACACGCCCACCAGCGGCTTGAGCGACATGGAGATGAAGAACACCTGGATCTGCGGCGCCACGCGGTTGATGGAGCCCAGGGCCAGGTCGGTGACGAAGGCGGCCACCATGCCGGGCCCGGCCAGCGCCAGGCTGATCTTCAAGAGGTCCGCGAAGGAGCGGATCATCAGGTCGAAGAAGGGCCACACGCCGCGGCTGAAGCGCGGGAAGCCCTCCAGCGGCACGATGGCGAGGCTCTCCGCGAGCGCCTTGATGATGATGTGGTGCCCGTCCAGCGACAGGAACAGCACCACGCACAGCTGCACCTTGAGGCTGGAGAAGAGCGACACCTGCGTGCCCAGCTGCGGCACGTAGAGCTGGGCGTTGTTGCTGCCCGACATGGTGTCCATCAGGGTGCCGGCCACACGGGCCGCGTCGAACACCATGTTGACGATGTACGACAGCGCCACGCCGATGAAGATCTCCTTGAGCAGGAGCCCGATGTACGGGAGCGCGCTGATGGGAATCCTGTCCATCCGGTCCGCGACGGACGGGAAGAGCACCAGGGACACCAGCAGGCCCAGGCCCAGCTTCATCTCCGAGGGAACGACCTCGCCGCCCAGGAACGGGCTGAAGATGAGGATGGGCATCACGCGGCACATGATGAGCGCCATCGTGAAGATGGTGACTGACAGGTTTACCCGAGTGCCCAGCTCGGACATGACTTCGCCGATGTTCATCTGCCGATGAGCGCCGGGAAGCGGTCGAAGACGTGGAAGGTGAAGCGCAGGAGCTGACCGCCAATCCACGGGCCCGTCATGGCCAGCACGCCGAAGACGAGGACGACCTTGGGCGCGAACGTGAGCGTCTGCTCTTGGATCTGCGTGGTGGCCTGGAACAGCGAGATGAGGAAGCCCACCAGGAGGCTCATGAGCACCGGCGGCGCGGAGACCACGAGCACCAGGAACAGCGCCTCCTGGGTGATGAACGTGAGCTGATTCATGGGAGTACGAGGCTCCTTACAGGTAGCCGATGACCAGGCCCTTGGCGATGAGGTACCAACCGTCCACGAGCACGAACAACAAGAGCTTGAAGGGCATGGAGATGGTCGTGGGCGACAGCATGTGCATGCCCAGCGCCAGCAGAATGTTGGCGACCACCATGTCGATGACGATGAAGGGCACGAACAGGAGGAAGCCGATCTGGAAGGCCTCCTTCAATTCGGACACGACGAAGGCCGGGACGATGACCATGAAGTCATTCGGGCCAATGTCCTTGCGGTCCTCCTCCTTCCGCATCTTCTTCGCCAGGCTGTAGAAGAGCGTGCGGTCCTTGTTGGTGACCTTCTTCATCAGGAACTCGCGCAGGGGTTCCTTGGACTTGTCCGCGGCCCCCAGCATCGTGCCCACCGTCTCCGAGGAGAAGACGGACGTCCCCCGGGACCAGATGTCGATGCCGCCCGCCCGGTACATCTCCTGGCCCACGGGGGCCATGATGTAGACGGTGAGGATGATGGCCAGGCCGGTGATGACCTGGGTGGGGGGAATCTGCTGGGTGCCCAGCGCCGAGCGGACGATGGAGAGCACCACCGAGATCTTCACGAAGCTGGTCACCATCATCAGCGCGAACGGGACCAGCGACATGGCCGCGAGCGCGAGGATGAGGATGAGCGGGCGGGAGGTGAAGGTGTCGGAGTTCACCGCCTCCTTGACCATTTCATCCGGCATCGAGTCCCCGCCCTTCTTCGCCGCGGACGCGGCGAAGGGATGCAGCGACACGAGGGCCGCGAAGAGCCAGGGCGGAGCGCGGAACAGCAGCGGGCGAGCGGGAGACGAACGGTTCACGTGACGGCCTTCAGACGCCCGGCGGCGGCGTGGTGCCACCGGTCCGGCGGGAGAGGAGCTTCTGGAGGAAAGGACTCAGGGATACCGGCGACGACGGCGGACGCGCGGCGCGGATGCGCTCCACGGCGTCGCGGTCCAGCTTCGAAACCAGTTGCACGCCACCCTCGCCGCCACCCACCAGCAGGTACTCGTCCGCGGCCTTCAGGACGAAGAGCGTGCGCCGTTGATCCAACGGGATGCGCTCCATCACCGACACGACCGACGCCTTGCCCACGGGCACGCCCTGCAGGCCCATCAGCCGGCGCAGGCCCACGTTGAGCGTGAGGTAGATGGCCGCGAGCACCGCGCCCAGCAGCGCCACCGTGCGCACCACCACCCAGCCCAGGCTCTCCTGCTCTTCTCCGCCTTCGGACTCGGGGACGCCCAGCTCCCGGTCCAGTTCGTCCGCGTGGCGCTTCGCGCGGGCCGCGCCGTCACCCGTCACGGCCGGGGCCGGAGCTTGTGCGGGAGCCTGTTCGGGAGCCTGTACGGCGGTGGTCGCCGGAGCCTCGGGGGCCGGGGCCGCCACGGAGGCGTCAGGCGTGGAGGCCGCGGGCGCCTGCGCCAGGACGGCGGGCGACGCGAAGAGCAGCGCGGCGCCGAGCAACAGGCGCGAGGAGGAGAGACCGAGGACCGCCATGGATGGGCGCGAGCCTAGTGCACCCGAGTCAGGACCGCCACGGGCCCGGGCACGAGCACGCCCCCCTGCCCGCCTGCCCTGTGACGCACGGGCGCAAACGCTTCAGCTCAGGTGGATGATGCGCACCCCGAGCTGACCCTCCAGCTCCACGAGCTCGCCCCGGGCCACCACCTTGCCGTTCACCGACAGGTCCACGGGCTCACCCGCCCCACGACGCAGGTCGATGACCTGGCCTGTGCGCAGGCCCACCACCTGTTCGGCCGTGATGGGCACGCGCGCCAGCTCCACCGCCACCTGCAGGGGCAGGTCGCTGAGCAGATCGCTTCCGTCCTTGTCGTCCAATGCCGCCCCTTCGAGTTCCGGAGGAACGCCCAGCTCCGGGTTGGTGAAGTCCTCGTTCTCTTCCGACCCGCCCCCGGGCTCCCCACCCTGCGGGTTGCCCGGCTCACCGGGGATGATGTCCGTGATGCGCGCCCGGTAGCGGCCGTTCTCCACGGCCACGTCCGCCAGGAAGTGGCCGGTGCGCCCCAGGCCCAGCCGCAGCTGCGCCGTGCCGGGCTCACCCCGGTCCGGCCGCGCCGACAGCATGTCCAGCAGCAGCACGTCCTTGACGCGCAGGGACGCCAGGTCCTGGGCGGACAGCTCCGCCACGCCAATCTCCGCGCGCAGCCAGTCGCGCAGCGCGGACAGGCGCCGGCCGTTCGCCTTCATGTCCTGGCGGCGGTGCTCGCGCCGCTGGGCGCTCTCCACCGCGGGTTCCGCCGCCTCCAGCACCGCCGACGGCACCACCAGCCGCACGATGCCGCGGTGCGAGCCCAGCACCGCGTTCAGGTGCACCGCCAGCATCGGGCCGTCCTCGCCCAGGCGGGCGGAGACTTCATCCACGCCGCGCGCCACGCCGTCCAGCCGGGGCCGGGGAACGCCCGGCTGCAGTCCGGGCACCAGCTCCTTCAGGGCCTCCAGGACGACGTAGCCCATCACGCCCTCCTCGATGTCCGTCAGGGGGCGCAGGCCCACCGTCTCACCGGCGCCGCCCAGGAGCAGGTCCACCGCCGAGTGCGCCAGCGACAGCTCGATTTCGAGGATGACCCGGCCCTTGAGCGCGCCGGGGGCCAGCACCGCCAGGAAGGACGGGTCACCCAGGAAGCGGCGCAGCTCCGTCATGGGGCGCGCCTGGGCGGACTCCACCGACAGGCGCACGTCCACGTCGAAGAGCGCCTTGAGGCGCGCGCAGACCGTCTCCAGCGTGCCCGCGTTCGGCGTCAGCCACCGCAGCCGCTCCGCCAGCTGGCCCTGCGTGCGCGACACCTTCTCCAGGTTCGTGAACGCGAACGGCCGCCACGGCGAAACCGGAGCCGGGGCGGGCGCGGGGGCCGGTGCCTGCGCGGGCTTCGGGGGCGGTCCCAGCTTCCGGGTGTCGACCAACATGGTGCGCTCGAAGACTCCGGGCTCGTCGTCCGGCTCCAGGCTCATGTCTTCGCCTCGAACCTCAGATTTTCAAGCGCCAGTCCCCGGCCGCCCAGGGCGCTGCGCAGGCCGTCGCTCTGCTCTTCGAGCATCTTCAAGGTGTCGCGGTCGTTGCCGCTGAAGACGGCGGAGATCTTCCCGTTCTTCGCGCTGACCTTGATGGACAGGCCGTTGAGCACGTCGCCGCGCAGTTCGATCTGGAACTCCGCGTTGCCCGCGGCGTTGGTGCCCACGCGCACGCGCTCGACGATCTTCTGGGCGATCTCGTTCGCCATGGCGCGCAGCCGCTCGGAGCCCGCGGTGTCCTTGGGCTTGGCCACCGGCACCGGCGCCATCAGCGCGGGGTTGAAGCGGAAGCCCGCGCCGGCCATCTGCGCGCCCTTGTCGTCCTTCTCCTTGCTGGACCCGCCGCCCGCGCCCTTGCCGCCGCCGGCGTTGACGTCGATCTTCAGCTCGCCCTTCTCCTGGCTGAGCCGGCTGGCCTGACCTTCGGCCTTGTTCATGTCGCCTTCGCGGACGTCCGTGGAGCGCTTCTCCTCCACGACCTCCGTCTTGCGGGCCTCGCCGCCCCTGGACAGCTGCTGCGACTCGCTGTTGCGCTGGGACTGCTGGGCGCCCTGGGTGGACTCCCCGGGCCTGGCGAAGGCGGTCTCCTTCTGGGCCAGCTTCTCGTCGAAGGTCTTGCCCTGCCCCTGCGCGAGGCGCGCCAGCACCTGCTTGCCCAAAGGCTGCTTCAGCTCCTGCGCCTGCTTCGGCTGGGCCTGTTCGGCCTGGCCCTGCTGGACCAGCTTGGAGAAGACGGACTCCCCCTGCAGGCGCTTCTGGGTCTTCGCCTCCGCGAGCTTGCGCTCCTGGATCATCCGCTCGGCCAAGCGCGCGGCATCGCGATCATCATCAACTCGGCTCATGGCGTCTCTCCAGACTCGGCGGAAGGCGGCGGGAGGTTACTTGCGCTGGCGGGCCAGGAACAAGGCGCTGCCGATCTCCTCCTGCTGCAACTCCTCCCGATCCTGGCGTTCCTTTTTCACCTGTTTGACGAACTTCTCCTTGTTCTTCTCGATGGCCTTGAGCTCCTTGGCGGCCTCGGCCATCAGCATGCGGCGCTGCTCCACCAGGCGGGCCGCCGTCCGGACGACCTCCTTCTGGTGCTCGATCTGGAGGGCGACCTGGGCTTCGTCGTCCTTCAGACGCTCCTCGAAGCGGCCCATCATGTTCATGCCGTTGATGCCGGCGCCCTTGGCCATGATCTGCTGGAAGTACTCCTGGACCTTGGCCTTGCGCTCCTTGCGGCGGCGCTCGAGTTCCGCCTCCAGGCGCGCCTGCTCCTGCTCTTCCTTCGCCAGCGCCTTGACGGAGTCCGAGAAGGCCTGTTCGGCCTCCTCCTTCGCCTTCTCACGCATGTCCAGCAGTGACTGCAACCGGTACGGGGGCATGGTGGAGGCATCCTACCCAAAAACCGTCCGGTCCGTAGGTGTGCCGGGGGGCGGCCCGGGTCACTCCGCGAACAGGTTGATGAGCTGCTCCACGGTCTCCTCGTACGGGGAGTTGGAGTGGGTGTCCTGCTTGAGGAAGTCGATGATGGCGTCGTACTTCTCGATGGCGTAGTCCGTCCTGGGGTCCGCGCCAGCCTGGTAGGCGCCCAGCAGGATGAGGTCGCGCTGCTTCTCGTAGGTGGCGAGCGTCTCGCGCAGCTTGCCGGCGGCCTTCTTGTGCTCCTTGCTGACGATGCCGCTCATCACACGGCTGAGGCTCTGGAGCACGTCCATGGCCGGCCACTGGTTTCGCGCGCCCAGTTCACGGTTGAGGATGAAGTGGCCGTCGAGAATACCTCGGACCTCGTCGGCGATGGGGTCTTCCATGTCACCGCCGGCCACGAGGCAGGTGTAGATGGCGGTGCACTTGCCCTTCGCCGAGTTGCCCGTGCGCTCGAGGATGCGCGGCAGCATGGAGAAGACGCTGGGCGGGTAGCCCTGACGCGCCGGGGGCTCGCCGATGGCGAGGCCGATGTCGCGCTGGGAGCGCGCCAGACGCGTCACCGTGTCGAGCATGAACAGCACGTTGCCGCCGCGCTCACGGAAGTACTCCGCGATGGCCGTGGCGACGTACGCGGCGCGCAGACGCACGAGGGCGGGCTGGTCGGACGTGGCGCACACCAGCACGGCGCGCTTCATGCCCTCCTCGCCCATCGCGTCCTCGATGAACTCGCGAACCTCGCGACCACGCTCGCCGATGAGCGCCACGACGCTGAGGTCTGCTTGCGTGTTGCGGGCAATCTGCCCCATCAGCGTGGACTTGCCGACGCCGGAGCCGGCGAAGAGGCCCACGCGCTGGCCCTCGCCCACGGTGAGGAGCCCGTCGATGCAGCGCACGCCCAGGGGCAGCGGCCGCTCGATGCGCTGGCGGGTGAAGGGGTCCGGGCAGTCTCGGTCCACGGGCCAGTCGACCAGGTTCTCCCCCTCCAGGGGCATGCCGTCCATGGGCTCGCCGATGCCGTTGAGCACGCGGCCCAGGAGCCCGTCGCCACACTTGATGGTGAGGGGACGCCCCGTGGGGATGCACTCGCTGTCCGGACCGATGCCGTACAGTTCGCCCAGGGGCATGAGCATCACCTCGTCGCCCACGAAGCCCACGACCTCCGACTTCATCAGGCCGCGCTGACGGTTCTTGACGAGCACCAGCTCGCCGATGCGCACGTTGGGCACGCTCGCCTTGATGACGAGCCCCGTCAGCTCCGTGACGCGGCCGCGCACCCGGACGAGGGACGCTTCCTTGATGAGGTCGTAGTAGCGCGAGAGGTCGATGGCCATGGCGGATTCCGGGAGGGGCTCGAGGGCGCGGCGTTGGCCGGAAGGCTCAGGGAGGGCCGCTCTTGCGACCGGTGTCCGGCTGCAGGAGGTTCTGGAGCATCTCCAGCTGCGTGGGCAGCTGCGCGTCCACGGTGCCGTACTCCGTCTGCACGATGCAGCCCACGGGAGCGACCTCCGGGTCCTCCTTGATGGCCAGGTCCACCGTGCGGCCGATGAGCTCCATCAGCTGCGGGCGCTTGGCGCGCAGCACCGTGGCCGTCTTCGGGTGCACGCGCAGGACCATGGCGCGCGCGTTGCGAAGGTTCTCGATGGCCGCGGCGCACATGTCCACCAGCAGCTCCGGCTCGCGCTCCAGGTCGCGGCCGAGGATCTTCTCCGTCATCTTCAGCGACAGCGCGATGATGTCCTGCTCCTGGGAGTTGAGCATCTCCCCGGCCTGCATCTTCGCGCGCAGCAGCAGCTCCGTGGCCTGGGCAATGCCTTCCTGACGGCCCAGGTCCTTCGCCTTGGCGAAGAGCTCCTCCTTCTCGCGCTGGGCCTCGGCGAGGATGCGCTCACGCTCGCGCTGGGCCTCCTCGATGATGCCCTGCGCGCCCTGGCGCGCCTCGAAGACCTCGGCGTTCATCACGCCCGCGCGCGGCGGACGCAGCGCCGGTCGCTCGGACGTGGCGACGACCACCGACTCCGCCAACCCGTCCCCCTTGATTACCTTGCCGATCGCCATGGGCCGCTCCTTGAGGACCGGATGCTAGCGCGTTCCGCCGCGCGGTCCACGCCCTCCCGGGCCGCCCGCGTCATCCGGGCCCGGCCGGTCGGTGGGAGGGGGGCGCCGGCGGCCCACCTGCGTTCCCTCCGAGGACCGGGACGAGGATGCCTGGCTGGAAAGCACGCGCGGGGGACGCTCCGGCTCGCCTCCCGGAGCGGGGCGCACCGCGGGACGGTTGCCCGTGCGCGAGCGCAGCACGCGGGCCCCGTCAGCGGCTTCCCCGGACGGGTCCGGGCGCCGGGGGGCGCGCTCCTCCGCGTCGGCGGGAGGCCGCGCGGGGCGCTCGGCCCGGACGGAGCGGCCTTCCGGCGCGTCCGGCTCCGGCGGACGTGACGCGCCGCGTGCGCCCAGCCGCGAGGGCGGCGGTCCAATGCGAGCGCCGTCTGGATCCTGCCGGACGGGACGCGCGGGCCGGGGTCCTTCCGGATCACGACGGCTGGGAACGGCCCCGGTGGACGCGCGGGGCGCGGGCCCCACCGACGAGCCCCGGTCCACCGGCATGCGGCGCATCTGGGAGCCGTTCGCATCCCCTTCCGGGGCCACCATGGACGCGCGGGGCGCGGGTCCACGCTCGCGCTCCACCGGCATCCGGCGGATCTGCGAACCGCCCGCCTCACCCTCCGGCGGCGCCCCCATGGAGGCACGGGGCGCGGGCCCACGCTCGCGCTCAACCGGCATGCGGCGCATCTGGGAGCCGTTCGCATCCCCTTCCCGCGAGGCCATGGAAGCGCGAGGCGCGGGCCCCACCGACGAGCCCCGCTCCTCCCCTGGCGCCGGACGCGGACGTCCGGCGGGGGGCGCGCCCGGGCCCGCGTCACGGCTGGACGCCGCACCCGCGCGACGGGCCGCGCGCTCGGCCATGAAGTCGCGCCTGGCGCCCGCGTCCGCGGGCTCTCCGTCGGGAGGGGCTCCCCGCAGGGCCTTGGGAGCCCGGAGCGCTGGCGAACGCGACGGATCCGGCGCGGTGGTGCGCAGGCCCTCGCGTGGCGCGGGGGCCCCCGGACGGGCTCCCGGAGCCGCGGGGCGTGCTCCCGCGGCTTCGGGTCGGGCACCCGGGGCCGCTGGCGCGGGCTTCCGGGCTCCGGGCGGTGGAGGCAGCACGGCGGAGGGGCGCGGAGGCGGCGCGGTCAGCCGCACGGGGCGCTCGATGAGGCCGCGCACGGCCAGGCGCTCCAGGTCCATGACGATGTCGGTGCGTCCGCCATCGCCCCGGGCCGTGGGCCGCGAGCGCTCCTCGCGCACCCACTTCGCCACCAGGTGGCCGAACTCGCCGCGGTGCTTCTCCAGCATGCGCGCGGCGAACTCCGGGGACTGCGCCACGCACGCACGCGCCAGCCGCTGCACGCCCGCGCTGCGGATGGCGCCCGCCAACCGGGTGAAGCCATCGTGCAGGGTGAGCTGCGCGCGCGCGTCCTCTTCCGGGAGCTTGCGCGGCGCATTGGCCGCCACGGACTTGCTCGCGAGTTGGAGCAGGTCCGGAGGCAGCGATTCGAGGAGCCCGTTCAGCTCTTCCTCGGGCAGGCCCGCCAGCGCCGGGCCCAACACGCGCGCGCCCAGGCGGTCACTCACCGTGAGCAGCTCACGCGTCTGGAGGTTGAGCACGTCCGCGAACTTGAAGCCCGCGGACTGGCCCGCGACCTCGCGCGCCAGCGCCTCCTCCAGCTTCCAGCGGATGATGTCCAGGACCTGCGGCCGCACCTCGCGGGTGAGCTTCACGCGCGAGGGAGGCAGGTGGCCGCGCACCGCCTCCGCCATGTTGCCGGGCAGCGCGCGCAGCGTGACCTCCACCAGGGCGCCGCGCTCGCGCTGGAGCAGCGCCGCCAGCCGCTCCGGATCCGCGGTCCACAGCTGGCCGCGCCGATCCTTCATCAGACGCTTGAGCTCCTGCACCACCGCCGGCAGGCGCTTCTCGCGTGGAATCTGGAGGATCTCCTGCGCACGGTGGCGCAAGAGCGCGCCTTCCTCGTCCGGCAGGTGCTCCAGCGCCGCCATGCTCTCCTGGCCCCCGAAGGTGACCGCGGTGAGCAACATCATGGTCTGGCGCTTGCTGAGCGAGGTGAAGAAGGAATCCAACGGTCACCTCGCGGGCCCCCAGGTGGCCCGCTGAAGATAGAAGACGTGTCCCCGGCCTGGAGGACACGTCCCGCGGTCCGCCCCAGGAGGGCCGCGGGAAGCGACGTGCAGCTCTAGCCCTCGCGACCGCCGCGCGCACGCGCGGGACGCGGCGCCGCGGGGGCAGCGCCACCCGAGCCGCCGCGCATGAAGGTCCACCCGGTGAGGCCCATCATCGCCAGGATGAGCACGAACGCGCCGCCGAGGATCATCTTGAAGGTGCTCGCGCTGGCGGCCGTCATGCGCACGCCGAGCACGTCCTGCAGGCGGTTGGTCTCCGTGGTCTCCGCCGTGGGGGCCATGGCCTCCGTCATCAGCACGGTGACGGCCTCCGGCTTGAGCTCCGACACGGAGCTGGCGACGAACTGCTTCACCGCTTCCATGGAGACGGGGGGCTTGCCGCCCTCCACCGTGCGGTACTTGATGAACACGGAGGCCGACGGCATCGGCTTGTTCTCCGGCTGCGACAGGTCGTTGTTCTCCGGCACCATCACGATGGCGCGCGCCTCCAGCACGCCGTCGATCTGGTTGAGCGCGTTGGAGACCTCACCCGCCATGGCCTTGAGGAGCATGGCGCGCTCCTCCGTGGCGGTGGGCACCATGCTGCCCTTGGCGAAGTGGGACAGGCCCTTCTCCACCGGGCGCGGCAGCGAGTTGCGCTTCAAGAGCTCCGCGGCCTGCGCGGCGTCGCCCTTGGGGACGACGATGGTGAAGCGCACTTCGTTGCCCCCCTCCGCCTTCTCCTTCTTGGCGTTGATGCCGTTCTTGCTGAGCAGGACGTAGATTTCATTCGCATCCGCTTCCGTCAGCTCGTGCTGCAGCTCGATGGAGCAGCCGGTGAGGAACAGCAGGGCGAGGAGCGGGGCGGCGAAGACGGGCGTTCGGCGAGTCATGGGCGCGCTTAGCTTAACAGGGCCCTTGCAAAACGCGGAAGGGCGCCCCCTCCCGACCCTGGGAGGGACCGCCCTTCGCATGCCGCCATGGCCCGGCGGGGTGGGGACTTCAGACCTGCGTCTTGACGACGTCCTTCAGGCCGCTGGTGGCCTTCTCGACGACCTTCGACGTGAGGTCGAGCTCCTGCGAGTACTTGTACATGGACGCCTGGAGACCAAGCAGCTCGGCGTTGGACATGTTCTTGCCGGAGGAGGCCTCCTTGATCAGCTTGTCCATGCTGACCTGACCCTTCTCCAGGCCGGAGACGAGGTCGGACACCATGCCGCCCGACTTGGTCGTCTTGGAGGCTTCGGCCTTCGCGTCCACGGGCTCGGCGCCCTTGGCGGTGGCGGGCTGCTGGGCAGCGCCGCTCACCTTGTTCAGGTTGGCCTTCTCCGCCTTGTTGACGGTCTCCACCTGGCGGACGGTGTCCACCTTCTGGGTGGCCTGCGCGGCCTGGGCCTTGTTCACGTTCTGGGCGGCGTCCACCTGGCCGGCGCCCTGCGCCTTGTCAGCGAGAACTCCGTCGAACTTCGACGCGCCCGTCTTCTGCTGAGTCTGCTGCGCGCCCTGATCCTGCAGCTTTTGCTGCGCTACCTGTCCCGCGGAGATGCCGCTCATCGGAGCCGCCATGTGACACCCTCCTTGCATCCGTCGAGGGGGGAGGGAGTTCCTCCTCCTCGTTCAAGAGTTCCTTGAGCCGATCAATGGCCCGCGCATGAAGCCGCGACGCCCAGCTCTTCGACTGCCCGATCTCCGCTCCCGCCTCTTCCAGCGTGCGTCCCTGGAAGTAATAGCCCTGCAGGAGCTTGCGCTCTTTCTCCGGAAGCTTCTCGATGGCCGAGCGCACCCGGTTCTTCAACTGCTCCATCTCCAGGCGCTGATCCGCCGGGAGGGATTCATCCACGTAGCCCGCCGCCTCCGCCCCTTCCGCCCCCGCGGCGAAAACCGCCGCGAGGCCCGCCACGGCATCCGAGATGTCTCCAATATCATCGTCGAATGACGACCCGCGGTTGCTTGCGCCCTGCTCGCGGTCCGCCAGATTTCCCAGATACGCCGTCGCGCGCTCGCCCTGATAGGCGGTGCGGGCGTCCGCGCCCCGCAAGACGCCCATCTTCCTCAAGCCGTCGAAGATGGCGCCCTTGATGCGGTAGTGGGCAAAGGTGAGGAAGTTGGCGCCGACCTTGGGGTCGAAGCGCTCAGCGGCTTCCAGCAGACCGATCTGCCCATAGGCCAGCAGTTCATCCAGCTCCAGCTGGGCATTGAACTGCTTGCGCACGGTGGCCGCGAGCGACCGCACGTACGGGCCGTACTTCTCCAGGATGACCTTCCTGTCTTCACCCAGAGGCAAGCGGCGCGCTCACTCGGCCTTGGACCACAGCCGCTCGAGAACCTGGTTCAGCCGGGGATCATCCTGCAGGGCCCCGGCGATGCGGCCCGTGAGGGCAGCGGACTTCATGTTCAACTTCTCCTGAAGCACTTCGGAGACGAGCGCCTTCGTCGCCTCTTCCTTGCTCTTGAAGCCCCCGTTCTTCAGCCGCTTGGCGATGGCGAGGGCCTGCGCCGCGATCGGATCCGTTGCCTGGGGGCCCTGGACGTTGCTGGAGCCTACCAGACCCGAAGGCCCGACGAGCGATTCCGTGCGATCCACCTTGCCGCCAAAGGACGCGCCGGAGGCACCCGACGGACCGGACGCCCCCTTCACGCCGCCCGCGCGGCCCTTCCCACCCCCACGTCCGACTCCACCGACAGCCATCGACGTACCTCCTTCTTCCGCGACTACTTCTTCGGCGGAGGCAGGGCCCCCGCTTCCTTCGCCTGGATGAGCGCCTGGGCCAGCTTCGCGCCGTCGCTTTCAGGCTCCAGGTCGATGGCGGCCTTCAGCTCCTTGAGGGCCTCCGGCACCTTCCCCATGAACAGCAGGGCCTCCCCGGCGTGTGCCCGGGGCAGTGACGACAGGGGCGCAAGGCGCTGGGCGACCCGGTAGGCCGCCAGGGCCTTGTCGTGCTTGCCCTGCGCGAACTCCACGGCGCCCAGGCCAATCTGGGGCACCTCGCTCTTGGGCATGAGCGCGGCGGCACCGACGAAGACCTCCTTGGCCTTGTCGAAGTGACCCATGTCCAGCCATAGGTAGCCGGACTCCAGCAGGACCATGGCCGGCTGGCGCGCCAGGGGCACGAGGCTGTTGGCAATCTCCGAAGGGGTCTCCGCCATGGACGTCGCGCTTCCTTTCCTGTCGCCGGAAGCACGGAAGGCGGCCGTCGAGGGCCGCCTTCCTTGCACCGGTCAGATTCCGCTGTCGGTGAAGACTAGCGGATGTTGCCGATGGAGTTCTTGGTCGTATCGTGCCGCGACTTCATCACGTTGGAAACAGCCGTGAAGAGCTGCGACTCGTGCTGCATGGCGGACTGCATGTTCAGCAACTTGACGTTGTCGTCCATCATCGTCTTGAGGCTGCTGTTCGTGTTGAGCTGGTCGCTCACGCTGCCGCCGCCGCCCACGCTGGTGCCCAGCGCGGTGGAGCCGCCCGAGGAGGGCAGGCCCGCGCCGCCGGCGCCCGGCAGGTTGGTGGAGGGCACCGCGCCGGAGGCGGTGTTCATCACGCCCACGTAGGGGCCGCCCTGCATGCCGGAGCCGGAGGCGCCGGAGAAGGTCTGCGCGGAGGAGACGGCGGCGGAGACGATGCCCGCGCCGGGGACGAAGCCCGCCACCGCGCCCACGCCCGCGCCCACGGCGCCGACGGTGCTGTTCAGGCCGTTCTGCACGCGCGCGCCAAAGCTCGTGTTCGGCGTCTGCCGAGCCGTGGTCATCTGGGTGTTCATGCGCAGGTTCGGGCCCATCATGCCGCTGTCGATCTTGCTCATTTCAGCCTCCGCGCTGGTGCCAGCGATTCGAAAAGGGGAGCCCCGGGATCATCCCTCGGCTCTTTCAATGGATTATCGGGAGAGTCAGCCGCCGGTTGCCTGCTGGTGACAAGAAATCGTCCGGGCTCCCGAAAGGCTCGTTATTTCCGGCCCTTACCCTGCTTCGACTCGGCGACGAGCTTCTCGCGCACGTCCACGAGCATGCCGAGCAGCTCCTCGGACCGCGCGATCGCAGCCTGGGCCTTCTTGCCGATCTCCGCGCGGGGGCCTTTGAGCTCGGCGAGTCCCGCCTTGACGGGCGCGAAGAGCGCCTGGACGTCGCTGGCGGAGGCCTTCTCGATAAAGGTCTCGACGGCGGGGTAGGACGGGACAGGCAGTTCCTGGGGCTGGGGCTGCGGCGCGGAGGGCCTGGCG
>NZ_RAVY01000162.1:0-22007 GCF_003611625.1 Corallococcus sp. CA054B | reverse complement strand
CCCCCGCCGTCGCCCGCGTCGGGCAGCTCGCCCCCGTCACCGCCATCCGAACCGCCGTCCTCCCCGGCGTCGGGGCGGGTCACCACGAGCTGCACGCAGGTGCCGGCGGCGTTCCGGGTCACCTGGCCCTGCCCGGGCTTGGAGACCCCATTCGTGCAGATGGGGTCGCAGCCGGTCAGCAGGACGGTGGCCACGGCGGCGCTCGACAGCGCGGTGTACGCGAGGAATGAACGGGACACGGGAGGACCGTCAGGGCTCGAGGTTGGCGCGGTGGGCGCGGACGGCGGCGCACCCACGCACGGACACGGCCGGGCCCGACGGCCCGCGTCCGCTAGCGCCTCAGGGAAATCTCCAGGCCGTACTGCCCGTCCATGACGGTCTGGCCGTTGGCGGTGACGCGATCCAGCCCCACCTGGGCCGAAAGCCGCAGCGGCATGCCCGCGAACCGCCCCGTCACCCCCGCGGCCACGTGGCCGGTGAGCAGCGCGGGGTCCGCCTGGCGGAAGCCCGGCGCCGTGAGGCCCAGCATCCCCCAGCCCAGCCCCACCTCCGCGAACAGCGGCGTGTTCGCGGGACGGTCCAGCCCCACCAGCCCCTCCACCGTGAAGCGGTGCAGCCGGATGCCGTCCCGGGCCGCGAGCGGCGTCACGCCGTACGCCCCGCGCACTCCGTAGTAGAGCAGGTCCATGGAGGACGGCGTGCGCCACGACAGGCTGGGCCCGGCGGCGAACTTCGCCAGCCCCAGCGGCGAGCGCCCCGCGCCCAGGCCCAGCTCCAGCTGGGACGGCCCCGCCACGGCCAGCGGCGAGCGCGCTCCGCTGCTGACGGACGGCTGGAAGGAGTGGCTGAAGTCCACCGGCACCAGCCCCACGGCGGCGACGTACTCGTCGTAGAACGACCGGTCCAGCGGAACGGCGAACAGGCCCCGGCGGAGCGCCTCCTCCGCGGGACCTCGCTCCTGAAGCTCGCGCGGGCGCAACTCCGGCGTGCCGGACGACAGCTGCGCCAGCGTGACGCGCGCCTCCGCGTCCGGCGCGCGCACCCAGTACACGTCGCGCAGCGGCAGCAGGATCTGCGTCCACTGCTGCGGCGAGCGCCGCACGTCCACCAGGCGCTGGCCGGCCGCGTCCTCCACGGAGAGGCGCGCGTACTCGAAGCCGGCGGGGAAGGTGACCCGGGGGCCTTCGGGCGCGGGGCCCACCAGCGGGCGGCGGGGCTCCGCCGTGGGCGCGAAGGCGTTGACGGACAGGCGCGCGGGCATGCCCTTCACGCCGTGCAGCGAGGCGGCCACGAACGCGGCCAGCTCGCTGTACTCCACCTGGCCATCGCCGTTGATGTCCGCGCCGCCCAGCAGGCCGGAGCGGGCCACGTGGCTGAAGACGCCCGCGCGGATGCGGGACCACTCGTGCGTCTCGCCGTCCTCGCTCTCCGCGAAGAGGGCGCCCACGTGGGGGCGCGACGCCAGCTGCTCGCGCGCGAGCACGCCGCGCAACTCCGCCAGCACCGCCGCGTCCGGCGTCCCGCCGCGGCTGCCCACCACGCCGGAGGCCCGGCACGCATCCGCGATGACGTGCACGTAGTCCGCGCCCAGCGGATCCACGAGCTCCGAGTAGAGGCTGCCGCGGTCCAGGCGCGCGTCGGCGAGCGTGAAGTAGGCGCGGCCCGCGTCGTCCGTGTTGCCGTGGCCCACGTAGACGATGAGCACGTCCGTCTGGCGTCCCGCCGCGTGGTCCGCGAGCGTCGCCGCCTGCAGCCGCTTCACGGCCTGCTCCACCGCGGCGCGCGTGGGCGCCTGCGCGGACTTCAGCACCAGGCTGCCGCCCTTGCGCGTGGGCTCGTCCGGATCCACGAGCAGCGTGGTCTCCACGCCCAGCCGCTTGAGCGTCTCCGCCCACAGCACGCCGTCGTCGTCCGCGTAGCGCAGCGGCGCGAGCGCCGGGTCATCACTGCCGTTGTGGGCGATGACGAGCGCGCGCCGCACGGTGTCCGCGAATGCCTCCGGCGCCGCCATCAGCAGCGCCGCCCCCAGGAGGACTTCCAGCTTCTTCATGGAGAATCCTTTACCCGGACCTCCTGCCTGAGCACCACCACCCCCTCCGTCGTGCCCTGACGGAGGGCCGCCAGGGTGGCGTCCGGGTGCTCTGAGAACGTGGCGGTGACCTCCGCCATATCGGACCCCGCGGGCAGCGCGACCGTCAGCTCCAGCGGGCGCTCCTCGCCGGCCTTGCCGCTGAGCGGGAAGGGGCCGTTGACCTCTTCGTGGCCGCCGGCGCGCACGCGCACCGCGACGTGGGTGTAGGGCGGACGGGCACCCGCCGCGAAGGCCAGCGTGCCGCCCGGGGGGCACGCGGCCCCGGCGCGCAGCTCGTGCAGTGACTGGCCGGGCTTCGCGCAGAAGACGCGCAGGACGGCCTGGGCCACCGGGGCGGCGGGCAGGACCGCCGGGTCATGCACGGCCCCCCGGACGCTGAACTCGGGCTCGGTGGGTTCGGTGGGGGCGGAGGGGCCGACGGACGCGGGCGTCACCACCACCGCGAGGAACAGGGCCGCGAGCGTGGCGCCGAGCACCGCCAGGGTGGGCCACCGGGCGGGGGCGGCGTCCGGGGGCGAGGCGGCGTTGAGGGCGGCTTCGAGCCCCGCGGCGGTGAGGGTCTCCAGCTCCGTGGAGGTGGGGGTGTCCGTCTGGCCGGACTCGAGGACGCGGTGGGCGCGGGCCCACTTGTCGTAGCGGGCGCCGCAGCGGGCGCAGGCGTGGGCGTGGCGCAAGAGCCGCGAGGATTCGGGGGCGGACAGCTCCCCCAGGGACCAGCGCGTCAGTCCCGCGTCCACATGTCGCTCGTACCACTTCATGGGAGGCTCCCGAATGGGATGGCGCACAGCAGGGCCAGGGTGGCGAGCAGGGCGCCCAGCTGCAGGCGTCCCGGCACGACATCGCTGTCCAGCCAGCCCGAGTCCTTCAGGTGTTCGGTGAACTGCAACCGCAGGCGGCGTTCGCGCACCCGCACCTCGCCGCGGGTGAGCTGGAGCTGGTCGGCGGCGGACTCCTGGGACAGGCCGTCCATGAAGCGCAGCTGGGCCAGGGCACGCCCTTCGTCGGGCAGGGCCTCCAGGAAGCGGCGCACGATGGAGCGGACCTCCGCGCCCAGGGCTTCCTCCTCCGGGCTCTTGCCCTCGGTGGGGGCATGGGTGAGCTCCGGCGCGTCATCCAGGGGGATGGCCTCCCGGGCCACGCGGCCGGAGGCGCGCATCAGGTCAATGGCGGTGGAGCGGGCGACGGTGAGCAGGAAGCCCAGGTAGGGGCGCACGCCGTCGTAGGCCTGGCGCATGTGGGGGCGGAAGGCCCGCACGAAGGTCTCCTGATGGGCGGCGTCCAGGTCCAGGGGCGTGAGCGCGACGGAGCGGGTGCCGGTCTCTGAATGGACGGAGAAGCGCCGGGACAGGTAGCGCAGCACCTCAGGCGAATAGGTTCGGTAGACCTGGGTGAGCACGGCGGTGTCACCCCGGCGGAAGGCCTCCAAGACTGACCGCTCTGTTCCTGGCAGCACGAGGAAGGCTCCGTGTCCTAGGAGGCGCCCGGCCGGGCCCCTTCTGGAAATGAGATACGAAATGACCCCGAAATCCGGGTCGTCCCCACACGCACGGCGCGCGTTTTATTGAGCCCGGGCCCCAAAGTCGTTGCGAGCCCGGCGTTGGCCTCCGGAGCCAAAGGCCGCAGGTTCGAATCCTGCATCGCGCGCAGATGTAAGGGCCCGGGATTGTTGGGGATTCTTCCCAATAATCCCGGGCCCTTCGTCGTTTCCGGCCGGGCCTTGCAGCAAGGATGCAGCAAACGGAATGGCTGCCGTGCCCGGAGGGAAGACGGGGCCCCGTTCCCCTCTGTCGCTCCCCTGCTGCTCCGTCGGTCCCGCAGGCGTGGGAATGAGCCCCAGGGAGAGGCTGTCCACCTCCTTGCGGAGGTAGTCCGGCGTCAGGTGGCCGTAGACCTCTACCGTGATGCGCGGATCCCGATGGCGCAGGATCTTCTGGACGCTCGGCAGTTGCACGCCCGCGCGCAGCAGCAGGGCGGCGGTCGTGTGTCGCAGGTCGTGAAAGCGGACCGGCCGCACCTGGGCCTTGGGCCACAGGCTCATTCCGCAGTCAGGGCACTCCCGGGCTTCCGCGTCCGGTGCCGCTTCGGAGTGTCCGCAGCCCTTCCGGCGGCAAACGTGGCTGTAGCCCGTCACGATCCCCGCTCGGCCCAGGGCGCGGCGAAGCACGCTCTCCAGCGCCACGTCCCGTCGCATCATGGTTCCGTCTTCGCCCGGGAACACCAGCGCGGACGGGGAAAGGCGCATGGCGGTTTCGAGGAAGGGCACCAGCTCAGCAGCGATGGGGATTACGTCCGCGTGTCCGCCCTTCGTCGTGTCGCGCTCCCAGGAGCGGCAGACCGTCAGCAGGCGAGCCCGCAGATCCACGTCCTCTTTGCGCAGGGCGAGCAGTTCACCCTTGCGCAGTCCCGTGTAGAGGGCGGTAGCGAAGAGGGGACGCCAGCGGTCCGCCAGGGCCAGGAAGAAACGGGGCACTTCCTCCAGGCGCAGGTAATCGCCCACGCGCCGCGACACCTTGCGCTTCTTCACTCCGGCGGCGGGATTGGTGCCGCCGTAACGGCCCACCTTCCGCGCTTCGTTGAACGCGCGGCTCACGAACCCCCGTAGGTGGTTCAGCGACTGCGGAGAAAGCTCCCGGCCTTTCTCCTGGAGGAACGCCTCGATGCGGCCAGCGGTCACAGCCGTCAGAGGCAGAGGGGCGAGGCTGGAAGTCAGCAGGTGGCGCGCTACCGCGCTCGTGTTCGTCCCATGCGAGGGGGACACGGCGGAATAGGTGTCGAGCCACCAGCGCAGCAGTTCTCCCAGCGAACCCCCGCCATCCTCCGGCGGGCGTTCTTCCAGGCCGAGCCGCTGGCGCTCCGACTTCCGGCCCAGGTCATCCGCGATCCGCCGGGCTTCGGTCTTCGTGCGCGCGTTCGTCACCTTGTCGCGCCACCGGCCCGAAGCGTCCTTGAACCGCATGTACCACTTGCCCGCCTTCTCGTAGACGCTCGCCATTTGCTCCTCATGCGTGGTGGAACTGCCGTGGACTGCGAAGCGCTGTCGCGCTGGACTAACCGCCCTGCGTTCCGCCGCCCACTCGGACGGTCGCGAGCACGGGCTGTTCAAACGCCCATGTGCGAATTGCGCTCGGACTGAAACGAAGCAGGCCGCCAATCTTCAAGAGTGGCAGCAGCCCGGACGCGGCGTGTTGGTACACCCAGGAGCGGCTCACTTTCAGGAAGTCGGCAACGTCGTTGGCGTCCCAGAGGGTTTCATTCGTGGAGGGCTTCGCTTCGTGGGGAGAGGGCATCTTCATGGCTGCTTCTCGCAACGGGGGAAAAGGGTGGACTGCGCGCCCGGAAGGCCGGGCCCGTGTCGCAGTGGAGTTGAGGGAAAGAGGACGCATGAAACTTGGGACCTGGGGGAACCTGGAGCGGGCGCGGTGGAGGGGTGCAATCGGTCCCGCCCGCGTGACGCGAGGGACGTGCCGCGCGTCCCCATGGGGCGGCCGTCACGGAGCACTGCCCGTAAGCCGCTGACGCATGGAAAATGATACCTGGGCTCCGCGCTACTGCTACCCGTGCGTGAGGCTTGGGCGGGTCTGCGAAGGAATGGGCAGGGTTGAGTAGGCCCAGCGCGACGGTGGCAGGTGGTGGCGCTGTCCTCGGGTGTGCCTTGCGTGGTGCGCGCGGCCAGCCGTCCCTCCACAGTGGCCACGTGCGCGCGGGGAGCTGAGGCGCAGCCGCCAGCCGTGCTCGACTGAGCGTGCCCCGCGCTCTGGAGTTGGGGCTGCGCCGTGGTGTTCTTGCTGTGCTGGGACATTCGTGTCTCCGCGCTCCGCGCCACAGGCTGCCCGCGCCACGCCTGCCCCTGCAAAAGAGCTTCAGCGTTGGTTTGCGTCGTCATGGGTACTTCCTGCTGTGTCTTCCTCATGGGTAGTGCCTCTGTTGTTCCTTCGAGTTGGCCCGTTGAAAGGGCGCGCCCTGTGCTGTGTGCAGCCGTGGACTTGGGCAAGGGTGGGCCGAAAGACAAACACTTGTCAAATCTCATTCTTCGTGCGGTTGATACATGTAATTTCGCCTCCCACAGAGGGCGTTTCTCCTCTGGGTTTCGCGCGCGGTGCGCGAAACGCGCGGCCAGTGTTCCGCCGTGTCTGATGGGTGTCTGTCCTATCGCCGGGCCGCAATTTCGCCCGCGCGAAATTCATGGGGTGCCCCCTTGCTGCGCGGCGTTTCGCGCGGATGGCGCGAAAAGGCTGTGCCTTCCTCGGGCGCCAGAGGAGCGGCGCTCAGGGCGCATGAGAGCGACAGAACCGCGAGGGGCGCGATTCGCCGCTTGGGTGCTACCGGGCCGCTGGTGAGTCGGAATACGACGCGCTTTCGCTGCGGCACCCGTCACCGTACACGCCGGGTCATCTTTCGCGCTTTCGCCGTTGGATTCCGACGCCCTGTGGGCAGCATGGGGCCCATGTGCCAGGGGAGTTTCGCGCCGGGCCGCGTGCGCGGTTTGGCGCGGGTTCTGGCACGCCCGCGAAACGGGCACGCCCGCGAAATGGATCGCTGGGGCGCGCCGTTGCCCGTGGCGGGCGTAGGGTGAAGCGGCCGAATGGGTTGGGCACCCGAGGCGCAATTGCGCCTGGAACGCAGCGAGAACCCGATGGATGGGCGATGGAGCGCATTTCGCCGCGTGCCCAGGCTCTGTGCGCCATGTGAAGCGCGCGGCCTATCGCCGTGGGAGCCCTCGCCGCTTTTGCTGCGCGCTTGCGGCCCATGAATGACCGCCGCTGGTAGGCCCGGGGCCGCGCGCATCTCCCTGCTTTTGGCGGCTGCCCTCCCACCCCGTAAGGGCCGCGCTACTTTCGCGGTGCTGACGGGGCTGCCTCCTTATGGCGGCGCTCCGTCCATTTCGCGGCGGACCATTTGCCGCGCGTTTCGCGCTCGCGCCCCCATGCCACCACGCTCCGAGCCGAAGTCCCGCTGGCGCGAGCTGGTGCAGGTGAGCACGGCGTCAGCCCCTCGATGCCGCGTACAGGGATTCCGCATTTTTCAGGCTGGAGGAGTCGCACGTCCTGACGGTTGCCGCTGCACGGACGCAGCATGTCTGCTGCGCGCCGCGCCATTTCGCCGCGCCAGGAAGCTGGAGCGTGTCCGCGCTGCTCGTCTCTCGGCGCAGCGACCCTCCCGCGCGGTGGGTGGGCCCAACCCGTCCCTGTGACAGCAGCTCCCAGGCTGAATCGCCTTTCGCGCCAGCAGCGCGCGAAAGTCCTACGCACATGCGCTCGATTCGCGCCCATGACTCAACGCTGCGGCGGCGATTTCGCCATGTTCTGTGCGGTGGCCGCGTTGCTGCCCATGCCTCCGTGAATTTCGCGCCGCGAAAGGCGGCGATTTCGCCGCGCCAGTCTCGCCTGTGCGCCTACCGGGATGGGATACCGCCGCGCCCACGCCGCTTGCGGCCGGTCGCCGCTGCTCCCGTTCCTTTCGCGCGGTCACTCCTGCTCACCGGCCCAGTATGCAGGCACTCTCACTTGCCCCCAGGCGGCGGCTGCCCGTCCGCGAAGCGGCTTGGAGCGGGTCGAATTCGCGTCTTGCGGATTCTGGCCCTACCCCTGGCATGGCTCGCCCCCCACGATCCAGATCCGCACGCTGCACTTCTTGCGTAAGAGTTCGCTGTGCCCCGTCCCCCGGGGGGACGATGGGGGACGGGGCACTGATACCTGGGGTGTAGGAGGCCGGGGCCGCTACGACGGCTCGTTCCATGCGACGAAACCGTCGGCTCGGGCTGCTCCAGAGGCCCCCTCGACAACGAGGTCGCGCACCTCCGTGCGCGGGCGAGCGCGCCACCGGGTAGCGATCTCGTCAGGAGGATCGATCGCTGCTCGCATTAGCTCTTGTAAATCTTCGAGCCCCGACAACAGGAGCCCCAAATGCACTCGCAGGTTGTTGCGGCCAAACTCGAAGGTGCTGATGCGCCTCACGGTCTGGCCCGTCGCGGAGACGGAGGCGAGATTTTCGAGTTCCGCCATGGCGCGGTCGTAGGCATCAGCATTCTGTTTGCCTTGGGCTTGCGATCCCAGACGTGCCGCAGCGACCGCAACAGACTTGGCGGTAGCGTTCAGCCCGAGTTGATGCAGCGTGAACGCTCTTGAGATCGCTGCGAGAGCAGCAACGGACCGTTCTCTCTGCGCTGCGTTCGTCTCGATCTCCGAGGAGCCATCGTCCGGAGGCGCATCGACGTGCGTTTCGGAGGGCTCGTTCTTTGCGCAGAGGACTTTCCACAGCCTGACGTAGGTCTCGCGCGAACGCTTACCAGGGTGAACCCGGGTTGCGGCGATCCACCGCTCCGCAGCTTGCGTCTGGCCGTTCACGATTAACCGCGCGTTGCACACCTGCTGGGTCCATGCTGCAAGTTGCTTCTTGAGCGTGCTGCCTGGCGTCTTTCTGTCGATAGTCGGATGTTTGCCACCCTTCGACTCGAAGAATGCGAAGCGGCCACTGCCCGTTGGCACCGCCAGATAATCTGGCATGAGTCCCGTCCTCTTGCGCGCCACCACAACAGCAGGGGTACTGAGCGCAGCAGCCAGATACGCTGGCCAAGGCCCGCTGCCGGCCTGCGAAGACGCGAGCACACTCACCGGAATTGCTGCGGACCAGCCCTGGAGGTCGATCGCTTCGCGGGAGAACGCGGACCCGATCAGCCAAGAGATGACCGGGCGCCACTGCTTCTCGTAGTGCTCGACATCGCGGTGTGTCTCCCACTTGGATGGCGACTGCGAGAGCATCGACGCGACGAACGGGAGAAATCCGATGTGCGCGCCCGGTGGAGCCGCCCATGGTCGAAAGTCCGTAAGCAAATGCAGAGCAACGCGCGGCATGGCCATCTGCGGCTGGGTGACGTTATTCGCGTGGTCGCGGAGCTTGTACGATGGCATATGATCGCGAGGCTATCACCCCATCGTGCACGGCTGGCGCACTTGTAAATGTTCGCCTGCCCCGGGGTGGATCAACCAGCCGGGCAGCTATGTTCCTCTCGCAGTGGGAGCGGGACGCGAAGAACGCTGACGCGTCGTCCGTCTGATGGGATCCACAGGCTCGCCAAACCGCTGCCTCTCCGGTTCTCGGAAGGGGCACGGCGATCAGTTACCTTCTCGCGAGTACCACCACCATTCCGGGCTACCGCCGCACTGCGCTGTCCTGCCCTGGTCCGGATGGGTCACCGGCCCGCGCCTGCGCGCTCCGGCTTACGGGCGTGGCTGGCTGGGCTACGGGCGGCACTACCACTGGCACGGACTGCCCGGCGCATTGCTCGTGCCCCATGCTTCGGAAGAGAACCACCGAGCCGTTCCCTTGCTGCGCTCGCGCTTTGGACGCTGCTACCGGGCTCCATGCTCGCACAATAAGCCCGTGCAGGGTCGTTGAAAGGTCATGGTGGCCACCACAGGGCCAGCGCTCGCTCATGACCGCGCTACGTCTCCGCCTCGCCTCGCCCCGCCCCGCCGTATGCCCAGCACGGCGCCCACGCCTCCCGGTGGGCGAACTTCACCAATTCACGCTGCATGGCAGCGTGCTCCGTCTCCGCTGTACCTCCAGCACAGTGCCCGCGCTCCCCCAGGTGGGTGAGCTTCACCAGCGCTCACCCATGGCCGCGCGCTGCGTCTCCGCTCCGCTGCGCCGTATGGCCAGCGCGGCGCTCGCGCCCTCCAGGTGGTTAAGTTTCACCAGCACTGCCACCGTGACCTACGACGGCGCCCGCGTCCTTCGGGGGCGCTTCACCAGCACCGCCACCGTGGCCGCGCGCTGCGACTCCGCTCCGATGCGCTGTACGTCCAGCACGGCGGCCCACGCCCTCCTGGTGGGTGAGCTTCACCAGCACCGCCGCCGTGGCCTACGACGGCGTCCGCGCCCCCGCCGGGTGGTGAGCTTCGCCAACGCTCACCTCATGGCCGGGCGCTGCGTCTCCGCTCCACTGCGCGGTACGCCCAGCACGGCGCCCACGCCCTCCTGGTGGGTGCGCCTGACCAGTGCTCGCCCATGGCCCACGCTGCGTTTCCGCTCCGCTGCGCTGTACATCCCGCATGGCGCCCGTGACTTCCGGGTGGTGAACTTCACCAGCGCCCCCACCGTTGCCCATGCCACGCTCCGTCTTCGTCCTGGAGACTTGGCAGCGCCAGGCGCGTGGCGACTTCGGGCCCGCCCAGGGGGAGTCCCTCCATGGGCTCCAGCAGCCGCCGTTCTGTTGCATCAACCCGTTGGGGTGCCCAGGCCAAGCATGGAATAGATAGGCAAAATTAGGCGTCCTTTGAATCCGTCAGATTGGACTAATATCTGGCGCCTTGCTCCTAATTCCTGGATCGGTGATTCCGAGGGCTCCCTATGAGATTTTTTGGCATCGCAGCACTGCTGCTGCTTACGGCTGGATGTGCGACGACACGCGTGGTGAATCTCAATTCCGGACAAGGCAAGGTGACGACTTACACGCCTGTCGAATCCGATCCTGTCGAGATAGATAAGGAGGCATTCACGAGCGCGGTCACCCAGCTTGTACTCGATATGAAGTTGGATGTTGCGTTCAAGGAAGTAGAACAGGGTGACAGACTTTCGTTGCTCGCTTCCTCTGGGGGGATCGTCGAGGGCGCGCAGGGAAGCTCCGTGCCTTCGTCGTACGAGCGTATTTGTCAGCAGCAGAGTGATCCGAATAGCTGTCTCGGCTTGCTTGCAGGCGGGTTCACGATGGGGCCCATGGAGAGGCGCATGATGGCGCTCTACTTCGCGCTCGATACCGTCTGGGACGGGGTCGAGGATGCGATAAAGGATCTGATGAACCCCGCTGCTCTGCGGGCAGTGGTTACGACAATGATAGGAACTGCCCTTGTGATGCTCGTTGCGCCTGAGCCCATTACAAAAATCATTGCCATTGCGATGACGGCGTCGCTGATCGCGTATCTCGGCACTGGGCCGGTATGGAATCTCGGACAGGGATTTCTGCGCCTCCTGGCTGAATCAAGAGACGCCACGAATCTTTCGATGCTGGAAGGCGCAGGGCACCGCTTTGGTAGGATTCTCGGGGATAACGGTGCTCGGGTGTTGGTGATCGTCGCCCTGTCGGCCATCGGTGGGAAGAACGCCATGGCCGCACAGGGACCGAAGATGCCGGGCTTCTCTCAAGCGGCGTTGAGGGCACGACTAGAGGGAGGTTTTGAGCTTTCTGAAGCCTTGATTGGTGGCGTGCAGGCGATTTCGATTTCCTCGGCTGGGGTGCTCAACATCACCCTTGCGCCAACTGCTGTTGCGGCGGTCGCCATGGGGCCAGGCGGCGGAGCGGGAGCTGCTCCAGGGACCGTAGGATCCATTCAGGGAGATTCCAAAGGCGATGTTCATCACATCTGTACGGACAAAAATGAGATTTCCGAAGCAGCGGGCGGCCCGTGGACTCCGCAGTTTGAGCAGGTGTTCGATCTGGCAAAAATGAGCCTCAACGACCCCGCGAACAAGGTACGACTCGAAGGCCATAAAGGACCGCACCCGGCTGAATATCACCGAGAGGTTCTTCGGCGGATTACGCTTGCTACAGGAGGGTGCCGAAACGCTGCGCAGTGCCGGATTGCGTTGGTCGAGGAGTTGGCGAAAATCGCGCGTGACCTTGTCACAAAGGGTTCCAAGCTGCGTGATATCATCATGAAGACCCCAGGGACGTGACACCATGGAACAGCGCTTCTTTGATCTGAATATCGATGTTTACGTGCCGGGACGATGGTATCTCGCAGCGCCGACGAACCTCGCGGGAGAGGAGATCGAGGACATCTGGCAGTTTTCTGCTGGCCGCCCTGTAGAGCTTCGCGAGAGGCTGCGCGTTCCAGTCTATCGCCCAGGCAAGCCCCTGGACTTCACAACCGCAGGGCCAGGGCAAATCCCTATTGTCAACGAGCGGGTTGCATCAATCTTTCGCGAATTGGCACCGGATGACGTGCAGATCTTCCCGGTTGACGTCGAAGGTCAGACTTCGCCCTATTTCTTGCTGAACGTCACGCGTGAGATTCGATGCATTGACGATGCCGCATGCAAGGAGGTGCAATACTTCACCAAAGACGATGTGCGAGCGGACAAGGCTGGGCAATATCGATCTGTCATCGGGCTGCGCATCGATAAGTCGAAGACCGGGGGCGCTCGCGTATTTCGGCTTTGGGGCTACTTCATCCCCATCATTGTTGCCGGTGACCTCAAGGAAGCTCTAGAGCAGACCGGCATAGCAGGCGGGCGTTTTGACGAGGTTTGAAGTCGCCCTTCAATCACAGAAGTCGGCCCGGTGCTGCCTACAGTGCTAAGGAAACATCACGTTGCCGAGGATGACGGTTCGGCCCGTGCCGTCCTCCCAGAGCTTGAGCGTGTAGGGGCCCCGGGCATCTTCTGTCGTGGCCTCTGCTTCCACCACCACGCGCCCAGGATTGGACGGATCCGCCTTGATGGGCCCGGATGACCACACAGGCAGCACCTTCAGTTCCGTGCCCCGCCTGCCTATCAGTGCGGCACCCGCCACCACGAAGGGTGGTGCATTCGCGAGTCCGTCCAATTCGAGTCCCACGGCGACGCGCCCGGCGGCCCGGTAGGCCCAGACTTTTTGAGTAACAAGCGCGTTTCCCGGTGGCTTAGTGACAGCCTCGAACAGGTCCTTGGGTGTGACGCCGCCCTTGTCCATCTGCTTCGCCGCGAGAAGACTCCTCAAGCCCCCAGGCTCGGAGCGCTCCGCCTGGGTGCGCTTCAATTCGTCGTGGCACTGGGCTGCCTTGGCCAGCGCTTCTTTTGCTTCCTGTTGGTAGGACTCCACCGGACGTGCGTTCCGGTACACCTCCACCATCGGCTCCGCCTGGACCGCGTGCACCACGAGCGTGAAGGCCGCTCCGGAAGGGGCCGCCCTCCCGTCGAACTGCACCGTCAACCGCAGCCGGTCCCCAGGCTTCACCCCTTCGGAGGGAATGAGGCGCAGGGTCATGAGTCCCGCGTCCACGAGCGCGAAAGCCTCTCGCTTTTCAAGGGTGACCGTGTCCCTGCCTTCCGCCGTGCGCAGCAACTCCGCGTCGAACATCAGGGTGGTGGACCTCCCCGGGCTGATGAACACCTCGGGCGCTTTTTCGCCCCGCTCCTCCTTCAACTCGATGGGGCGGGGGCCCGCACCGTGGGATGCGGGCGGCGTCTGCGCGTTGGCAGGCAAGCCCAGGAGACACAGCGCCAGGACCACGGCGAAACAAGGTGCGGGCACGGGAAAGACCTCCAGGGCGGAGCAGGGAGAGGGGAGGGCGGAGCGGCTCCTATCACTTCGCTCCCCCCTTCGTCGCCGGGCCGTCTTCGTCGGAGGATGCCGACCCGGGGCGCCTCACTCGAAGCGGCGCACCGGCTCCACGTCGAAGACGTTGAAGATGCGGGCGGAGTCGGCGTTGGCATCGTCCTTGCGCTCCACTCCGAGCTTTCCATCCCGGTGGTGTAACTCGAAGCAGACGGGGTAGGTCTTGCCCGCCTTGGTGCGTGCCCAGTTGCAGCGGCCGAAGACGCGCTCTCCCAGCGTGATTCGGCAGGACAGCACCGTATTGCCCGGGAACTGCTCGTTGTAGCCACCTACTACCCTTATCGAGCCGCTTCCCCCGCGCACGGTGATGACCCGGGGCTCGCCTGTGTAGCCGGTGAAGTTGCCAGTACGCTCGTCGCCAATGTCGATCTTCAGCTCCTCCATGGCGGTGAGTGCCGCCTGCGGGCAGTCCTCCGGATCCGGCGGCGGGCGCACCTGGGCGCCACTCGTGCAAGCCAGGGCGAGGGAGGCACCGGCCACGCACCCGGCTTTCTGCAATTGCTTCCTCATGGATGCGGTGGGGGGCTGTGGCTTCTTCATGGGCGCGCTGTCCTCCGGGGACGCCACGACGGACGCGGCGGCCACGACGGTGGAAGCCGCTGACAAGGGCGGTGCCGTGGCCTGGTCAGCTTCCAGCGGCAGGTTGGAGGGCGCCACTTCCTGGACGGGAGCCGCCGCCACCGAGGGATTGTGCCGGGCGGCTGTCATGGGCACCTGCCATGGAGTGCCCCACGCCACGAACACTGCGGCCACCACCAGCACCAGCCCTGCCGCCACCCGGAGTCCTCGCCGCGCGGAGGGCACCCGCTGGTGCAGCTCCGCCGCATCCGCCGTTAGCGTCGTCACCTTCGAGGACGGCACGGGCGCGAGCACTCCGGGGGCCGCGTCGGACGGCATCATGCCTTCGGGTGGTGCAGCCCCGAACTCGGCGGGCTCGGGCGCTTCCTGCCGGGCCTCGGCCCCGTCCACGACTCCAACTCCAGCCCTTGGCGGTGTTTCGGCTGCCGCGCGTTTCGGACGCGGGCCCCGTCGCGGCGGCTGGTGCGGCGCCTTCGCCCACGCCAGGAGGTTCGCGGCCCGTCCCTTCGTGGTGGCGGTGTGTACGGTGTAGAAGTCGCAGAGGGGCACGTCCCATGCCGCATCCGCCCCGGCCAGCGCTTCGGCCAGCTCCGTCGCCAGCGCGCCCGCGTCCGCGAAACGCGCTTCCGGACGCTTCTCCAAGAGCCGCATGCACACTCGACTCAGCACCTCCGGCACGCGCGGATTCACCTCCCGTGGCGCGGGCGGCATGCGCGAGAGGATGGCCTCCACCTGGGCCGTGTCGTCCGGCGCTTCGAAGGGATAGCGGTCCGTCAAGAGCCAGTAGAGCGTCACGCCCAGCGCCCATAAGTCATCCGCCGGGCCCGCCACGTACCTGCCGCTCGCGTCGTCCCTGCGGTGTCGCCACGCCTCGGGCGCGCGGTACTCGGGCGTTCCCGGCAGGAAGGGGTGGCGGGTGATGCCCGGCGCGCCTGGGTAGCCGCCCACGCCGAAGTCCGCTAGCACCGCGCGCCCGTCTTCCGCGCGCACCAGCACGTTGCTGCCCTTCACGTCCCGGTGCACCACGCCTTCGCCGTGCACCGCCGCCAGGGCCCGCGCCACGTCCAGCACCACGCTGGCCACGGCCCGGGCCGTGGGGTTCACCTCGCGCGCCCACTTGTCCAGCGCGGCCCCGCGCACGTACTCCATGACGATGACGAGGAACTCGGGCTCCTCCGCCACCGGCCAAAGGGTATGGGACAGCAGGCGCACCACGTGGGGGTGCGCCAGGTGTTGCAGGCGCAGGAGGATGGAGACTTCGCGCTCTCCCCATCGGCCGGCTTCCTCCACCGGGAGAAACTTCAGCGCGAACAGCCCGCCCTCCCGCTCCCTGGCGAGATACACGGTGCCATAGCCTCCCGCGCCCAGCTTGCGCTCCAAGGTGTAGCCGCCAACGACGGTGCCCGGGGCAATGGACGGTGACGGGGGACTCAGCCTCACGGGCTTTCTCCAGCGGAGCGGTGGATGGGGAAGGGCGGCCTTTTGGGCCTCCGTGCGACCTTCACGGTGGGCCACGCTAGCGCAAGCGGGGCCAACCTCGCGCGGTAGGGGCGCAGGAAGCGCCTGTCCTTCGGCGGAAGCACTGCGCTTGACAGGGGTGGGGTAATAAGAGCTAGTCAATTATGCTTCAAGAGCATAACGCGGAAATGCCGTGACTGCGGCCTTTCCATTCTCCGAGGAGCGTTCTTCCCATGTACGAAGCCTTCGCCGCCGAGTTGGGCCATGTCATCCGCGAGGCGCGCCACCGCGCGGGCCTCCGCCAGGACAAGGTCGCCGAAGCCCTCCATCTTTCCGTGCCCCTCTATGCGCGCATGGAGCGCGGCAAGCTGATTCCCAGTGTCGCCGTGCTGCGGGACCTGTGCATCACCCTGAATGTCACCCCGGGCGTCTTGCTCCAACTCACCGCACCCCGTGCGCCGATGGACGCCGCCAGCAAGGAGGATCTCGTCTTGCTGCGTGCGCTGCTCTGCCGCGCACGCGCCCTGCCGGAAGCCAGGTTCCAGTCCTTCCTTACTCTCTTGGACAGCCTGGAAGACGCGTAGCGGCTACGCTCCGGGCCACGTCGGCCCGCGCCTGCCTCTCTTCCCGCGAGCCACGCACCCCACGCGCATGAATCAAGATTTGGCGGAAGTCATCGGCACTGCGGCCCGTGCTGCCCGGGACAAAATGGGACTCACCCAGGCACAGGTTGCCGAACGCATCCAATTGACGCCCCTGGTCTACAGCCGCCTGGAGCGGGGAAAGATGCTGCCGAGCGTGCCCTCTCTGGTGCGGCTGTGCGCGGCCCTGCACCTGTCTCCCGAGGAAGCCCTGGGCTTCTCCCCGCAGAAGGCCCGCGCCAGGAAGAAGGGCGGGCACGGTCCGGACGACGAGACGTTGCAGCGGTTGCTCTACATCTCGCGGAGGCTGGAAGCGGAGCAGCTCACCGCCCTGCTGGGCGTCGCCACCGCCATGCTGCGGCGCTGACGGACCGACGCGCACGCGTCCCATTCCACTCTGCCAGTGGGGCGCACACGCCTGCTGGCGGCCCGCCCAGCGGAAAGCCCCAGCACGCAATCCCCCCTGGGGAACGCTTCACCCGTGCATGCCCGCATGATACTTGATGGGCATAGTCGGAAATGCCTATAGGGGCATAGTCCAACAGGAGGTGCACATGCGCAGTTCGCGTCTTCCGGTCTCTCCGTCGTGGTGTCTTGCATCCGCGCTGCTGCTCTTACCCGGCCTCGTCGGCTGCGCCCGGAGCACGGAAGGAGTCTTCAGCAGCACCCGTGCGGTGCTGGCCGCGACGGACGATTTCGGGATGCTGCTCATTGGCGCAGGGTTGTCGCCGGAGGACCTTCCCCGGGGCGAGGAAGTCACCGTGCAGGAGGCCAGCCAGTTGCGGCTCCTCTTGTCGTTGGTGGGGAACTCGCTGCGCGGCTTCGGCCCCAACGTCACTGCCGACTACCTTCTGGCCGAAGTGGTGACGAAGGGCGAGGCCGTCTCGCGCACGACGCTGGGCGAGCGGCTCAGGCGATTCCAGGCCCTCGCGGTGCTGCGGCCCGACGGCTACATCGTGGCGGCGATGACTGGGAAGCCGCTGGAGTGCGTGGGCCCCGTGGGCGTCCAGAACGGCGCCTTGCGCGCTGGCGACTACCGCATGGGCGCCTTCTACGCCAGCGAGGGCCAGGGCTACCGCGAGGACACCTCCATTCCGCGTCTGCCCGCCAGGGCGTTCTTTCTCGAAGCCGCGGGCGACGAAGCCCCGTAGCCCGCGCTGCTGCCTCGTTGTCCTTTCCCTTGTCCCTTTCCTACTTCGGAGCCCCGTCCATGACGAAGGACACGCCCACCCCCTCCTCGAACACACCCACTCCCGTCGCGGACACGTCTCCGCTGCGCTCGGAGTGGAGCAGCCTGGAGCGCGCTGGCGTCACGCTGCGCAAGCCGTCCCCCCTCTCCGTGGACGCCACCACGTACACGTTCATCAAACCCCTGGAGCGCCGTAGCATTGGCGAGGTGATGTGGCTGGCTCAGCGCTCCACCCGCGACGGACCGTGCGGCCTTGTCGCCGTCAAGCGGCTGTTGGGCCCGGCCAGCAGCCCGCGTCGTCACCGGCTGATCGAGGAGGTAGAACTGGCCTTCCGCCTGCGCCATCCCGCCATTGCCCAGGTGCACCACATGGTGCTGCATGAGCGGATGCCGCACATCCTCATGGAGTACGTGGACGGACCCAGCCTGGACACGGTGGTGAGCGCGGCGGCGGCACGCGGGCGGCCTGTCTCCACATCCTTCGCCCTCTACGTCGCGGGCGAACTGGCCGAAGCGCTGCACCACGCGCACACGGCGAAGGATGAAGAGGGCAGGCCGCTGGGCGTGGTGCACCGCGACGTAAGCCCGCGCAACGTGAGGGTGGAAGGGAGCACGGGGGCGGTGAAGCTCACTCACTTTGGAGCGGCCTACTCGCTGCTGGCCAACCGGGAGGAAAGTCCGAAGACGCTGCTCAAGGGGGATGTGGCCTATGCCTCGCCGGAATACCTCTTTCAGCAGCGCCCCCTGGATGCGCGCTCGGACCTCTTCTCGCTGGGGCTCACCTTGGCGGAGTTGCTGACGGGCGCGCACCTCTTCGACCTGGAGGACGCAACCCGCACCGGGCCCGTGGGCTCCCTGCGCCCGGAGGAGCGGCCCTCACTGCCCCTGGAACACATGCAGGGCTGCATGGAGAGGTTTGGCCCGGAGGACGTGCAGCGGGCGGCGGCGTGCCTTCCGGAGCCGCTCCAGGCCCTTCTCCACAAGGCCCTCAAGAGGGAGCCCGCCGAGCGCTACGCCACGGCGGGAGCAATGCGGGATGCCCTGCGGGCAGCCCTGGCGGGGCAGCCCCAGCCCTACGGGCGCAAGGAGGCCGCCGAGGAATTGGGTCAGCTTCTCTCCGAGGCCACGGTCATTCGGGGCCGGGCGGAGTTCGCGGAAGCGGGCCTCTTCCCAGACATGCAGGATGCCCACGAGCTGGAGCCGGACGAGCCCGCAAGTCCAGGAGCTGGGATCCGCGATCCTGCAACGGCGGAGTGACCAGCACGTCCGCATATGTTCCATGGTAGCAAGGCCGAGCGGACAGCCCAGTTGCAGGTGTCTTTCAGCGGAAATGGATTCCCGCTGCGCATGGCATGCATCGGTTCGGGCTTGCATCGCTGCTTCCGGTACGTTTCTTCAGGGGGGAACCATCGTTGGCGCCCATCGCTCCACAGAGTGGAAACGCTTCGAGGAGAACCGGCTCAATCCGCACTTAAAGCCTACCCGGCACTTCCCACAACGTCTCAAGCGGCTCCTGCTGGGGGCGGTGCACGGCCCTACCGCTTGCCAGCACGACTGCATCCTCTCTCGTCTCGCATGTCACACCCTTGCATCACGCAAGAGCATGTTCACCCTGCCTTGTCTTCGAAATGGAAGAGCTTCGTCTTGAGATAGACAGTTAGCCCCGGGTTCCCGACCGCCCCTTGGGGCGAATTTTGACAGCAAGCCGCTCGAACGCTGCATTGATTTTCTTCGTCTCCAAGTCGGCGATTTCACGGATTCTCGGGCCCAACTCAGCGACCTTGTCGGGATGGTACTGTGTGAGTAGGCTATTCCGAGCTGCCCGCAGTTGAGTCCATGTGCAGTCTTCCGGAATCCCAAGGACTGCATGTGGATCATCGTCAACCTGCTTCGCTTTGGCTGCTGGGGGAGACTGGGTTTCTTTCTTGGCTCGGGGCTTTTCCTTCAGTGCTTCAAACAGATTTTTCAGCACCTCTCCATCACGTTTCTTTCCTTTGTTCTTCGTGTAATTTGCGTCAGAAAAGATCCGAACGATCTCGATGGCTTTCAAGAAATCGTCCGTTGGTTCAGATTTTGCGCTACTCCAGTAGAATTCGCTGCCCCTGAAAATAAGAATGTCGCTGAAGCTGACGGGTGTTCCAGCTGCTTTGCTGAGAGTTGCTGTCGAAGCCACCGCCAACCCAACTCTCCTAGCCAGAAATGTAGTAATTGCTTTCGCGAGATCCTCAGGGAAATGTCTTGCCGCATACCCAGCAGTAAATACGCTTACGCCTGCTTTATCGGCAAACCAGTGTAGGGCTTCCAGCGATTCACAATTCAGAATAGCGCTCATGGGCACCCACCGTAACCAGCGACCTTGGCCTGTCAAACACAAGGCGCCCGGGGCGAAAATTTCCAGTCAGGCCGAACCGCGACTTCGTCTCGACACTGCGCGGAGGGCCGCAGTTACCGAGACGCTGCGGCCGATACCGCCGTTGGCGACGAACTCCGGCCAGCGCCGTGCGGCGAGACGTTGTCGGGATGGCAGAGCGCGGCGGACGCTTTCTGAAGCCGCTCATCCCTGCCACCTCCCCCTCCATCCGTCGAAGTGCTCGCCGAGCACGACGCCCGTCCGCCCTCAATCGAGCCGGCACGTCATTGGCCGGACGGTTACACAGGAAGTGCTCTTCACTCTGGCCTCAGAGGTCAATTGTGACTGGTCCCTGGCGAGCATGGCAAAGCTCGCAAGAGAAGCACGGGCCTATATCGGGGCGAAAATACTGCCAGACTGCTCAATTAGAAAAGACTCGCCAGTAATTCTTTCAAGAGCATTCCCGGGGACCAACGCATCAACCACATTGAGATAGAAATCAATGAGAGAGCGCAGGGCATCAAGGCGGCCTGAGACGATTTCGTGCCAGACGTCCGGTAGATATCGAACGGCAATGCTGAGGCCGTAGAGAATCAAAATATGAATGAAGTAAGGATCGCGGAGATGCCCCCAGAGCGGCTCGATTAGGGACATTCCGCTCATTTGAGACTTGTACGGCTTTAGCGATTCATGCCAGAACTTAGTTGCATGCTTGTGTTTTCCCATGAACACCTGTTCGTTCTGGATTTTTGTCTCAATTATGTTCTCGATTCCCAACTTCAGCGCCCGCACCTCCTCGATCGAATATGTAACCCCATCCTCCGGAATCAGCATTAGATTCGTGGAGGTATTGGCGGCATCGTCGCCGGGCATTTGTGTGTCAACGTCGAGTTGTCTCCTTATCTCGGCAATTTCTTGAGGATAACTCAGCTCGTTTGCGTAGGAGACCGACATGACGAGTGGCTTTACTCCGAGATGATCTTGAATAATCTGGCGAAGCTCTGGGATGCGACGAAATAAGTCCGAAAAACTTGCTGATTTTGAGAGTACATCTCCGACTCTGGGTACTGGTTCCTTTTTTGGACGAACCATTGCCATCTCTTGAGACGGGAATCCAAGCGAGCGGAAGTATTCAGCAAAATGCCCGTCGCTCACCATTGCGACAGATTGGTTTTCAGGGAAGGGGCCGTCGCCCTCCAGCAGAAAGCTGGCCAATCCATGCCCTTTCCGAGTGTGGCTCTGTATGGCCTTCAGGTCGTCGCTATTGGTTAGTGTTGCCACTTGTTCGGCAATTGTGAATTGGACAATGGCATAGTAGCGCGAAAGCAGGGTGGAGTTTAGGCTCTGATTCTGCGTATTCCAATAGCCGAGCCCTGATTCAACGGCAGATGCAACTCCTTCTGCTTTTCGTGCCATGAGTTCACCGTCGATGTTCGTTCCAGTCCTGGCTGCCTTTCGCTGTAAGACTTTGAGAGCAAGGCTGGGGCTGGTCAGTCTCCTGAGCAAGAGCAGAGTTAGTCGCGACCTCTCATCGGTAACGAAAGTTGGCATAGCCGTATAGTAGCGCATCTCTGTTTTTTGCCATTCACGGCATACGCATGGAGGAGCCGGACAGCAGTCCATTCGCGCGAACGTGACCGGCGGAGGCCCAACGAGCCCCCGGGCCGCCGGGCACCTCTTCTTGCAGGTGCCGGCGCGGCTTCAGCGCTGACGGCGGTGGAGCAACTCGGCGAGGAGTGGTTCCTCTCGTCGCCGCGTCCGGTAGGGCAGAGCCGATCTGCCCGTCCTTTGGCGCTCATCAAGGCAAATTGCCATGGTGGCCCATGGGCATCTAGCTCAAATACTTTCGGCGAGGCTGAGCGCAGTTGGCACCTGGTTCTGAATACACCCAGGGGGCCGAGGCACCTTGCTTTCAGCGTGCTGCGGCTGCGTTGGGGCGCTCGCCAGTTGGTGTCTTCCGCCAGCGCATGCGGTCCACCGTGCATTGCAGCGGGTGGTCGCGACCGCGAGGCCTACGAAGTCGTTGGGGTCTTCCCACCCAATGCAACGAACGTGGCAACGCTGGTTGGGTCAACTCGGACCGCACCGGAAACCCGAATGGACCGGAGTTGCCCCTGCTTACAGAGTCGGTAGACCGTGGCAGTCGAAACGGCGAGCCGTGTAGCCACGTCACGCACCGTCAGGAGGTTTTCCCCGTGCACTCCTGCCGCACCTTGCAGCAAGGGTGCAGCAAAAGGGTTGCGAGCCCCCGTCACCGGCTGTGACGGCTGGACGGTAACCGTCCGGCCAGTGACGTGCCGGGACGCTTGAAGACAGGCCCCGGCCGTGCTCGGCGAGCGCCGCGAGGGGCGAGTTGTTCAGGGACTGGGCTGGAGGGGTGAGGC